>JBFZFE010000143.1:0-5251 GCA_041306525.1 Verrucomicrobiota bacterium
CGATGGTCGCCACCGTGCGCGATGCCGACCATGTGTTGCTCGTGACCGAGCCGACGCCATTTGGTTTGCACGACCTGAAACTCGCCGTCGCCACGCTGCGCCAACTCGGGCGACCGTTCAGCGTCATCGTCAACCGCGCTGATGCCGGCGACGACCGCGTCCTGGCACATTGTCGCGCCGAAAAGATTCTGATTCGGCTCCAGATTCCCGAGGATCGCCGCATTGCCGAGGCGTACTCGCGCGGTGAGCCGGTGCTCGATGCGTTGCCGGGTCTGCGCACAGCTTGCCGGCAGTTGTTGGCGGAGATCGCCGCATGAAGGAACTCGTCATTCTCAGCGGCAAGGGCGGGACCGGCAAGACCAGCGTCACGGCGGCGCTGGCCACGCTGGCGCGCAACGCGGTGTTCGCCGATGCGGACGTGGATGCGGCGGACCTGCACCTCGTGCTGGCGCCGAAGATCGAGCAACGCCACGAGTTCTTCAGCGGACGCGAGGCGAGCATCCGGCAGGAGGATTGCCTGCGTTGCGGCGCCTGTCTGGCCCACTGCCGATTTGATGCCGTGCGCATGGAGGGCCGCGATGCCGGGAAGGCGACGTTCACGATTGACCCGGTCGCGTGCGAAGGCTGTGGCGTGTGCGTCGAATTGTGTCCCGCCAGGGCGATGGATTTCACCGCGCGCAACTGTGGCGAGTGGTACGAGTCGCAGACCCGATTCGGTCCGCTGGTGCACGCGCAACTCCGTCCCGCCGGCGAGAACTCCGGCAAGCTGGTGACACAAGTCCGCACTGCCGCGCGCCGGCTGGCCGAGGAACAGCAACGCGACCTGATGATCGTGGATGGCCCGCCGGGGATCGGTTGTCCCGTGATCGCGTCGGTGACCGGCGCCAGCGCCGTGTTGGCGGTGACGGAGCCGACTGTTTCGGGCGCGCATGACTTGGAACGTTTGCTCAAGCTGACCCGGCATTTCGGTGTGCTGAGCTTTGTCAGCGTCAACAAATGGGACATCAATCCCGCGGTCACTGAGCAGATCGAGCGCGCCGCCATGGCAGCCGGGGCGCGCGCGTTGCCGCGGATTCCGTATGACCGCGCCGTCACCGCGGCGCAGATCAAGGGGCAAAGCGTCATCGAACACGGCGCGAGCCCGGCAGCCGCCAGCATGCAACAGCTCGGAGAGACACTATGGACATCACTGGACTGAAACCCGTGCGCATCGTGCCCGCCAACTTCGGCCCGTTGCGCGACGCCAATGCCAACGCGCGTTTCAAAGGCCCATGCGGCGACACGATGGAGTTTTGGCTCCGCATCGAAGGCGGCCGGGTGCTGAACGCGACCTTCACGACGGACGGCTGCGATCATTCGCTGCGTTGCGGCAGCGCGGCGGCGACACTCGCGGTCGGCAAAACGACTGCCGAGGCCACTGCGATCACGCAGGCCGACGTCCTCGCCGCGGCGGGTTCGGTTCCCGAAGACTCACAACATTGCGGACTGCTCGCGAGCTTCACCCTCAAGAGCGCCATCACCGGCAAATCGCCGTCATGATCCGCGTCACCGTCATCGTGGACAACCGCGCCATGCGTGCCGGCCTTGCGACCGAGCACGGCTTGGCGTTCTGGATCGAGAGCGGCGCGCACCGGGTGTTGTTCGACACGGGCGCGGGCGGCGCGTTGCGACCGAACGCCGCCGCACTCGGCGCCGACCTCGCTGCGGCAAACGCCATCGCATTGAGCCACGGACATTACGACCATACTGGCGGGCTGGTGGAAGCTTGGACGCAGCCGGCAAGCACGGCGTTGTTTCTGCACCCGGCCGCGCTGGCCGAACGTTACCGGGTCAGCGACAACGGCTGCAAAGTGTTAAGCATGCCGCGGCCCGCGCGCGAACTGACCGCGCAGCATACCGGCGCGCTGCGCTTCACGACGCAACCGACCGAGGTCGCACCGAATGTCTGGCTGACCGGCTGCATCGCGCGGCGTCACAAGATGGAGACCGCCCACCTCGAGCCGTTCTTCCTCGATCCGTCGGGGTGCGTCCGCGACACGATCATGGACGACCAGGCGCTGTACGTCGTCACGGCTACCGGCACCGTGGTGCTACTTGGCTGTGCCCATGCCGGCGTGGTGACAACACTCGAATGCATTCGCGAGTTGACCGGCAACGCGCCGCTGCGGGCGGTGATTGGCGGCATGCACTTGCGCAACGCCACGCCCGAAACACTCGCGTGGACCATTGCTCAACTGAAGGCACTCGACCCCGCCATGGTCGCGCCGTTGCACTGCACGGGCGAAGCGGCCACGCGCGTATTGGCGGCAGCTTTCGGCTACCGGTTCCGCGCGGCCGGCGCCGGTTCTCTTTTTGAATTCACCAACCACACCCAACCAAACCAAGAAAAGGAAAGCACATCATGTTAATCGCCATCCCGGTTGCCAACGGCCAGCTCTGCGCCCACTTCGGCCACTGCGAGCAATTCGCGCTCGTCGAAGCCGACGCCGCGACGAAGCAGATCACATCCACCAAACATCTCACCCCGCCGCCGCACGAGCCCGGCGTGTTACCGCGCTGGCTCCACGAACAAGGCGCCAACGTCATCCTTGCCGGTGGCATGGGCCAACGCGCCCAACAACTGTTCACCCAAAACGGCATCAAGGTTGTCATCGGCGCCCCCGTCGATTCACCCGTTAATCTGGTGAATGCCTATCTGGCTGGCTCGTTGGTCAGCGGCGCCAATCTCTGTGACCACTAAACCATCAGGGCAAACACTGTGCGCACGCTGCGGCCAGGAGCATCCTGGCTGCATCGTGTGCAGCCCCGACAACCCGGTCGGCCTGCAACTGCGTCCGCAATTACGCCCCGACGGCAGCGTCGAGGCCACTTTCCCGTGCACAGTGACTTTCCAGGGCTACACCGGCCTGCTGCATGGCGGCGTGATTGCGGCCTTGCTGGACGGCATCATGACCCATTGCCTCTTTGCTCACGACATCAGTGCCGTGACCGCCGAGATCAAGGTTCGGTTCCGCTCCCCCGTCACCATTGGCATCCCGGTCGTGGCCCGTGCCCGTCGTCACAGTTCCCATCCACCGCTGCACGTGGTCGAGGCCGAACTGATCCAAGGCCGTCAGGTCAAAGCCAGCGCCGCGGCCAAGTTTCTGGAACGCCGCCAATCGCAAGTCACCGGGCGGAGTTGATCGGGACAACGATGCCGACGCGACCGGCGTTGCGGTCAATTGCGCGCGCCCCCTCGTTGGCGCTGTAGGTGCGCACGAACGTGTCGAGCACCAGGTCCAGATACCGGCTGAAGATTTCGTAGGGCACGACCGGGACATGGATGATGTCACCGGGCTCGATGCGGACATCGGGTTGCCGGCCGTGACGAATGGCTTCGAAGTTCACAATGGCCACCTGCGGTTGCTGGAGGGAACCGCGGATGACGGCCACCTGCGTCAGGTGCGCGTCGCGGATTGTCCCGCCCGCACTCGTAATCGCGGCGGCGAGGGTCGCGGGCCCGGTCAAGCGCACGGCCCGCGGCTGGAGCACGGCGCCGAGAACATACACGGTGCTGCTTTGGGCCGAGGGCAGATAAACGAAGTCACCGGCCTGCAAATAGATGTTCTGCGACAAATCGCCTGCGCGCAGCAACCGTTGAAAGTCCACCGGCAACATCTTCCCGTCGCGCATCACGAAACTGCGTCGCAGATCGGCGGTCTCGCGCGGCATACCGGCCGTGGTCGCGGCGAGTTGTGAGCCGCCCAGCGCAACCAGCGTTGGCGCGGGCGCCAGCCCACCGGCTTGCGCGATGGCCTCCATCAACGTCATCGGCGCCCCCAACGGGTAAACGCCCGGCGCCACCAAACGTCCGAGCAACCAGACCCGTTGGCTCTCGACCCCGAGGAGTGTGACCGAGACCTGTTGTTCATCGCGCAGATATTGGCGCAGACCTTGCCGGATTTCGTCGCGAACCTGCGGCAGCGTTTTGCCCCAGACATCCAAGCCGTTGAGAAGATGGAAGTAAATCTTGCCATCCGGACCGACGACGACCGTCCCCCGCCCGAACGGTTCACCGATGACTTCGATTTCGAGCCGGTCACCGGGACCGAGCGTGAACGGGTGGCGCGGCGGCTCCAACCATGCCGGGTCAAACTGCTTCACGCGCTCCACGCCGCTGAACTCACCGATGACCGGCTGATTTTCGGTCGGCGCGGGACGCCGGGCATCGAACTTCGGGCCGTAGCTCTGGCAACCGGCCGCGAACGCCAGGATGAAAAGAATGATCCAGAGGCGGTTCATGGTTGTCCTTTACGGACCGCCGACTCGATCTTCAAACCAGACCACGTTGTGACTGCGGCTTCCACAAACGAAGAGGCGGCGGCATCGAGCAGTTCCTCGGCGCGCGCCCAAGGGCGGGCGTTGACGTAAACGATGTCTTTGGGTTCCAGCGGCAAATCCCTGGCCTGACCGGCCAGCACGGCGGGCACGTCCACCACGAATTTCTCGGGCCGATGAAGCGAACCGCGCACCACCAGGACACGCCGGCTCCAGGCCCGCGGCGCAAACCCGCCGCGTCCCGCGACGGCACCGACCGCGGTCACGCCGCGTGTGTAGGCGAGCACGCCGGGGTTGGTGACTTCGCCGAGCACGTAGATTTCGGGCGCCTCGGCGGGGGCCAGGAACAGGTAGTCACCGGGCGCCAACGCGGCGTTCTGGGTGAAATCGCCCTCGCGAAAGAGTCGCTCCAGGTTCACCTCCAGCCGCCGCCCCTCGCGCGCGAGGAAACTGCGGGACAAGTCGGCCAGTTCCACCAGTTCCTGTTCGACCAATCCCGTTTCCAGGCCGCGCGCGCGGGCGACAGCTTCGATGATTGTGACCGGGCGGTCGAGCGTGAACACGCCATTCTGCGCGACCGCCCCGAGCACGTAGTATTTCTTGCTGCGAAACGCGACGGGGCTGACAATCGTGCGCGCCGCGCGACGGAAACGCCCGAGCGCGTCATCGATCCGGCCGCGCAACTGGTCTACGGTCAACCCGTCGGCCGCCACGTCCTGCGCCTCGAAGAAATTCACCCGACCATCAGGCCCGACGAGGACTTCCCGCGTCAGCGGTTCGCCTTCGCCCAGGAGAGTGATGTTGAGCACGTCTCCCGGCCCGATGGTCAGGTTTTGTTGCCAGGCCGCGCGCGGGGCCTGCGCGACCACGGCAAATCCAGTTTGCGCACGCGCGGGGGACGACGACGCCAGCAGGCAAACACCGGCCAACGCCG
>JBFZFE010000144.1:0-4614 GCA_041306525.1 Verrucomicrobiota bacterium
ATTGCGGTGGAGTTGCCCAATGCCGAACCCGAAAGCCGGTCGGGGAATTCCGAGCGCTTCCGTGGTTCGCTCCGCGAGATACCGTTGGTGGACCTGTTGCAGATGTTGGCCACGGCGCGCAAAAGCGGTTTGCTTGTGCTGCGCTCAGGCGTGGAGACGGGCCGGATTTTCCTCGAAGAGGGACGCGTCTATTTCGCCTGCATGGAAGACTGGGTTGCCGTTGATCCCCACAAGGTGTTGTACCGGCTGCTCCAATGGAGCAGTGGCACCTTTGAACTCGAGAAATCCGACGTCCGCCCGTTTGCCAACCCGATCACCGAAAGCACCGACGCCTTATTGCTCGAAGGGATGCGCCAGATTGACGAGACTAAAAACCTCGGACCCGACCTGCCACCGTTGGATGCCCACATCGCTTTTGCCTCGCCGCTGCCTTGTCGGCTCTCCGACTTGGATGATGCCGACTTGGATTTTATCCAGCTCGTCATCGAACATGGCACCGTGCGGCATGTGTTGGATCATTTTACCGGCAGCGACTTCGATGGTTACACCCAGCTGCTGGGGTTGATGGGACGCAAGTTCCTCGTCGTGACGCAATCCCGCCCGAGCCTGCACGAGCGCAGCCTGCAACGTGAGAATCGTTGATCGGTTCGCCGAGTGCCTTCGCGGACGGTAAGTCATTGCACACAATTTCTTGTCGTGCGGGAATGTTTCCCCTAAGTTCCTGCCTCATGTTGCGCAAAGCGTTGTTGCCCATTCTCCTGATT
Source organism: Verrucomicrobiota bacterium (assembly GCA_041306525.1). Lineage (GTDB taxonomy): Bacteria > Verrucomicrobiota > Verrucomicrobiia > Palsa-1439 > Palsa-1439 > JBFZFE01. The sequence goes on from JBFZFE010000144.1 coordinate 765, forward strand.
GTGGCCGCCGCTGTCCTGCTGGTGGCAGCCGCCTACTTTTATGAGAAACACTGGGGCAGGGATGGAGTCTTCCAAGGGGATCATGGCCATGGCCACTCACATTAAAATCAAAACACCGGTACAGCGATGAACCAGCAACCCATCCTTATCGCGCCTTCGGTGCTGGCCGCTGACTTCGGTCACATGGCGGACGCAGCGCAACTCGTCGAACGCAGCGGCGGTGACTGGCTGCATTGTGATGTCATGGACGGTCACTTCGTCCCCAATCTCACCTTCGGTCCCGACATGGTCCGCGCCCTGCGCCAAGCCACCAAGCTCCCGCTCGATGTCCATCTCATGATTGAACGCGCCGACGAATACATCACCGCGTTCATCGATGCCGGCGCCGATCACATCACCGTCCACGTCGAGGATGCTGCCAAACACGATGTCGCCCGTACCTTGGCGCTGATCAAAGCACGGGGCAAACGGGCCGGTCTCTCCCTGAACCCGTCAACCCCAGCCGAGAAACTCCTGCCTTACTTGCCGGGACTTGACCAAGTCCTGTGCATGACCGTCAACCCCGGCTTTGGCGGCCAGTTATTCATGCCGGCGGTGCTGCCCAAGATTCGTCAGATCCGCGACGCAGCCAACAGTCTTGGACTGCCGCTCGACATCACTGTGGACGGTGGCATCAACTTCGAGACCGGCCAGCTTTGCGTTCGCGCCGGCGCCAATGCGCTCGTGGCCGGCAACTTCCTGTTCCGCCACAAAACACTGAACATGACCGACGCAATCCGTGAACTGAGGAAACATGCAGAAAACCACGATTAAGTTTGGGACCGACGGCTGGCGCGGCATCATTGCCGCCGACTTCACCTTTGAAAATGTCCGCCGTGTCGCCCAAGCGACCGCTGATTACTGGAAATCGCAGCCATTGCCCCGGGCTGCTGTGATCGGTTACGACAACCGTTTCCAGGCCGAGACCTTTGCCCGCATCACTGCCGAGGTTCTCGCCGCCAACGGCATCCGCACGATCTACGCCAGTGCGGCGGCGCCCACGCCGTCGATCTCCTTCGCGGTACGTGACCGGCAGCTCGCAGGAGCGGTCATGATCACGGCCAGCCATAATCCACCGCAATTCAACGGCTACAAGATCAAGGCGGAATACGCCGGCAGCGCCGATCCCGATATCTGCACGGCGATTGAATCCCTCGTCGACAAGTCGCCGGTCCGGTCGGTTGATTTCGATGCCGCCGTGCGTGCCGGTCAAATCGAAGTCTCCGACCCGCGCCGGGCACACATCGCCGCGGTGAAGAAGATCATCGATCTCAAGAAGATCCGTGCCGCGGGTTTGCGGGTTGTTGTTGACTCAATGCACGGCAGCGGCACCGACCTCCTCGCCAGCGTCCTGGCTGGCGACAAATGCCGCGTCACCAACATCCGCGCGGACCGCAATCCGCTGTTTGGCGGCATCAACCCGGAGCCCATCGGCAAGAATCTCGCCGCCTGCTGTGCCGCCGTGCGCGCCAACAGAGCCGATGTCGGGCTGGCCACCGATGGCGATGCGGACCGGCTCGGGATTGTGGACGAACGCGGCCGGTACCTGTCGATCCAGCTTGTTTTCGCGATGTTGCTGCTGCACACGTTGCGCAACCGCAAACAGACCAGCGGCCTGGTTGTCCGTTCCACCAACGGCACCATGCTCATTGACCGCATCGCCAAACGGTACGGGCTCGCCTTGGCGGAAGTGCCCGTGGGTTTCAAATGGATCTGCCAGAAAATGCGCGAAACCGACGTTCTCATCGGCGGCGAAGAAAGCGGCGGCATCGGGTTCCGCGGCCATATACCGGAACGCGATGGCATCCTCGCCTGCCTGATGTTCCTGGAAATGCTGGCCACGACCGGCCAGAGCATCACGGGCATCGCGACGGCGCTTCAGAAGGAATTTGGGAAGAGCGTCTATGACCGAATTGACACGCATTACCCGCTCGAAAAACGTCAGCTCCTCATCGACACCCTCCGTCGCGATCCTCCCGGCAAGCTCGACAATGTCGCCGTGATTCACGTCAACGAGTCTGACGGCGTAAAATACATTGCCGCTGATGATTCCTGGCTCATGTTCCGCGCCAGCGGCACCGAGCCAATCGTGCGCATCTACAGTGAGGCGGCGACCGGCCCGAAGGTGAAACGGCTGCTGGAGTGGGGAAAACAGCGCGCTGCCGCCATCGCCCGGCAGCCTTGAGCGCCCGGCGGGCTGCGTGAGGCTTGCCCCGTTGCTGAATCCGTGTAATCTCTGCGCGCGATGATTGCCCTTATTGATTACGGCAGTGGAAACTTGCGCAGTGCCGAGAAGGCGCTGGCCCGTGTGGGCGGTGACGTCCAGATCGTCAGTGACCGGGCCGCGGTGCTGGCGGCGGACGGCGTGGTGCTACCGGGGGTTGGAGCATTTGGTGACTGTGTGCGGAGCCTGGCCGAGCTGCATCTTGACACCGCGATTCGGGAGTTCATTGCAGCCGGCAAGCCGTTTCTCGGGATTTGTGTCGGGCTCCAAATGCTTTTCGCCGACGGCGCAGAGTCGCCCGGTGTGTCCGGGCTGGGCGTGTTACCGGGCACCGTGCCGCGCTTCGAGTTTACCGGGTTGAAGATCCCGCACATGGGGTGGAGTCAGTTGCGGTTCGTGAAGCCCGCGTGTCCGTTGCTGCAGGGGATTGCCGACGGCAGCCGCGTCTATTTCGTTCACAGCTACTACGGCCAGCCGGCAAACCCCGCCGTGGTCGCGGCCACAACCACTTATGGTGTCGAGTTCGCTGCCGTGGTCTGGCGCGACAATCTGTTTGCCACGCAATTTCATCCCGAGAAGTCACAGGCCGTGGGGCTGAAGATGCTGGAGAATTTCGTCAACATCGTGAGGGCGCAATGAGTTTCACGGTTTACCCCGCGATTGATCTGAAGGCCGGCCAGGTGGTCCGGTTGCATCAAGGCCGCGCCGATGCGGTGACGGTGTATGGCGACGATCCCGCCGCGGTGGCGCGCCAATGGGCGGAGCAGGGGGCGGGCTGGTTGCACGTGGTGGATTTGGACGCGGCGTTTGCGGGTGAACCGAAGAACTGGGATTCCGTGCGCGCCATTCTCGGTGCCGTGAAGATCCCCGTCCAACTCGGCGGCGGCCTGCGCGACCGGCAACAGATCGCGGCTGCCTTGGCCATGGGAGTGTCGCGGGTGGTGGTGGGGACGAAAGCCTGCGAGTCACCGGAGTTTGTGGGCGAGCTCGTACGCGAGTTCGGCGCGCAAATCGCCGTGGGTATCGATGCCCGTGACGGGTTCGTCGCGGTCAAAGGCTGGGTGGAAAAGACCGCGTTGCCGGCCGTGGATTTTGCCCGGCAGATCGGCAGTCTCGGCGTGCAGACGATCATCTTCACCGACATCGCGACCGACGGCACACTGACCGGGCCCAACTACGCGGCCGTGGAGAAGGTGTGCGGTGTGGTGGCCGGTGGCGTGATTGCCAGTGGCGGTGTCTCGCAGGCGGCTGATGTCGCCGCGTTGCGACAATTGGCGGCCCGCCAGCCGAACCTCACCGGTGCCATCGTGGGCAAAGCCCTCTATGATGGGCGATTGACCTTGTCGCAAGTGCTTTGATTGACTGTCTCCGCGACGGTCATCTCTCGCGCCGCGTTGCGCGAATCCCTTTGTCATTTTCCGGCTTTTTGGCCGATAGAGGCGCCTCCGCGTGGCTCGTAACCTGTTTCACGAACAATCAACAAGGAGTTTGTTATGCAAGGTCACGAGAAAACGTGGAACGCTGAGAATTTACTCGATTACGATGTAATCGATTCCAGCGGCGAAAAGATTGGCAAGTTACGCGCCT
>JBFZFE010000145.1:0-20117 GCA_041306525.1 Verrucomicrobiota bacterium
GACCGGGCGGCGGTGGATGAATTGCTCAAGCTCGATGAGTTGATCAACCTCTGCATCCCGCGCGGCGGCGAGAGCCTGATTCGGGCCGTGGCGGAGAAGTCGCGGATACCGGTCATCAAACATTACAAGGGCGTCTGCCACGTGTTTGTGGATCGCGACGCTGACCTCGACATGGCCGAGAAGATCGTGGTCAACGCCAAGTGTCAGCGCCCCGGCACCTGCAACGCGATGGAGACGTTGCTGGTGGACCAGGCGGTGGCCGCCAAATTCCTGCCACGCATCAAGAAGGCGCTTAGCGAACGCGGCGTCGAGATTCGCGAGGAGAAAGACTGGGGAACGGAGTTCCTCGACTTGATCGTGGCAACGCGCGTGGTTGCCGGTGTGGACGAAGCCATCGCGCACATTACGCAGTTCAGCAGCGCCCACAGCGACGGCATCGTGACCGGCAACAAGGCGACGGCGGAGAAGTTCCTGCGCGAAGTGGATTCATCGAGCGTCTTCTGGAACGCCAGCACCCGCTTGGCCGACGGGGGCGTGTACGGTTTCGGCGCCGAGATCGGCATCAGCACCGACAAACTCCACGCCCGCGGTCCGATGGGCCTGGAAGATCTCACCAGCTACAAGTACGTGGTCACCGGCAACGGTCAGGTGCGGGAGTAGGACCTTGATCAACCACCAAGTCACCAAGGCACCAAGGGAGCAGATACCGGTGGAGACGGACCGTGTGGCGAAGCAGGTGGTGGATGCGGCGTTTGCGGTGCATGTGGCGTTGGGGCCCGGGCTGTTGGAGAGCGTGTATGAAATCTGTCTGGTGCATGAGTTGGTGAAGCGGGGCTTGCAGGTGGAGCGGCAGGTCTCGCTGCCGGTGTGCTACGACGGCATGAAGCTCGATGCGGGTTTGCGGCTGGACTTGTTGGTGGAGGGGCAAATAATCGTCGAGCTGAAGGCTGTCGAGTGTCTCCTGCCGGTGCACGAGGCGCAGTTGCTGACCTACTTGAAGCTTGCTGGAATGCGGCTGGGCTTGTTGATCAACTTTAACTCTCGGATAATCCGTGATGGCATCAAACGGTTGGCTCTCTGAACCTTTGTGCCTTGGTGACTTGGTGGTGAGATGAATTCCTCAGAACGCGCCAATTATGTTCGCGAGCAGATGCCGGGGGGCGGGTTGTTTGCGGGAATGACGTGGCGGGTTGCGCCCTATGCGTTTCCACTTTCGCCCCAGCTCGTGGAGGATTTAACCGCGCTGGGCGGGCAACTCTTGGCGTTTTATCGGGCGTGCAACACGATGTACCGGCACAGCGTGGCGGGGAAGTTGCCCGGCTGGATCGCCAGCTATCTGGATGCCGGTAAGCCGAAGGAGTTGGTGGAGCTTTCGCGGAGTGACCGGTTCAAGAGCGCGGTGCCGCGGGTGATCCGACCGGATGTGTTGCTCAATGACGGGCATTTTTTCATTTCGGAACTCGACAGCGTACCGGGCGGCATCGGGCTTACCGGCTGGCTGGGCAAGACGTATAGCGAGTTGGGCGATGCGGTGGTGGGTGGCGCGACGGGAATGATGGAGGGATTTGCCTCCTTGCTTGGCGAGCGCGGGGTCGTGGTGGTGAGCGAGGAGGCGGCGACTTACCGGCCTGAGATGGAATGGTTGGGGAAGCAGGTCGGGTTCCGCGTGGTGCGGCCGGAGGAGGTTGCCGGGCTGGAGAATGTGGGGACCTACTACCGGTTCTTCGAGCTGTTCGATCTCGCGAACGTGCCGAATGCCGTCAAGGTGTTGGCCGGTAACGTCACGCCGCCGCCAAAGCCGCAGCTGGAGGAGAAGATGTTGTTCGCGTTCCTCTGGATGTCGCAGCTGGAGGGATTCTGGCGGGAGCAGTTGGGGCAGAAGACGCTGGAGGTGTTGCGGCGGGTGTTCCCGCGGACCTGGATCGTGGATGCCACGCCGTTGCCGCCGCACGCGGTGGTGCCGGAGTTGGGGATCAACGATTGGCGCGAGATGGCGCGGTTCTCGCAGAAACAGCGCGAGTTGGTGCTGAAGATTTCGGGATTCCACGAGCACGCGTGGGGCGCGCGCGGCGTATACGTCGGGCACGACCTACCGGCCGGGGAATGGACCGAAGCCATTGACCGGGCGTTGTCGAGCTTCCCGGCCAATCCGTTTATCTTGCAGCGTTTCGAGAAGTCGCGTTTAGTGCCGGCCCACTGGTTGGATTTTGAGGCGAACGAGGTCCGTGAGTTCCGGGGACGCGTGCGGTTGTGTCCCTACTATTTTGTGGTAAAGGAAACGGCTCAATTGGGCGGCGTCCTGGCGACGATCTGCCCGGCAGACAAGAAACTATTGCACGGCATGCCCGACGCGGTGTTGGCGCCGTGCGCAATTGCGGAGAACGAAGCATGAGCGTGTTGCTGGCAGGGATCGTCACCAATCAACCGACATTTGGGCTGGATCAGGTGCAGGCGTTGCAGGGGACGTTCGGGAGTTACCCCATGTGGCAGTATGTGGCGTCGCTGGTATGGGTGATTCTGGCGTTTGTGACGGCGGGGGTGGTGGACTGGTTGATGACGCGGATTTTGCGTCAGTTCACGGCGAAGACGAAGACAGATTTTGACGACAAGTTGCTGCAGATTTTGCACAAACCGGTCAAGTTCGCGATTTTGATGCTGATGCTCAACGCGGGCGTGCACATGTTCGCCTGGCCGGAGTGGGCGGAGAAGGCGTTGTCGGTAGTTTTCACGCTCGCGGTGGCGGCGACGATCATCTATCTGGCGGTGCGCTTGCTGGAGTTGGTGATGCGGTACGTGGAAGGGAAGTTCTTTGCGGACGATGCACAACTGGCGCAGATGTTGTTGCCGGTATTGAGCAAGAGTTTGAAGGTGTTCGTCATCATCATCGGTTTGCTCACGACTGCGCAGCATCTGGGCATGCCGATCACCAGCGTGCTGGCTGGGTTGGGTGTCGGTGGCATCGCGGTGGCATTGGCGGCACAGAACACATTGGCGAACGTGTTTGGCTCGATCACAATTCTGACCGACCGGCCGTTCCGGGTTGGCGACCGGGTGCAGATCGACAAGTACGACGGAATGGTGGAGACGATTGGCTTGCGCAGCACGCGGATTCGGGCGCTGGATGGGGCGCTGGTGGTTATTCCCAACAAGACGGTGGCAGATAGCTCGATCAACAACGTCTCCATGCGTCCGAGCATCCGCGAGACCTTCAGCATCAGCCTGACCTACGACACCCCGGCCGAACGCGTTCAGGAAGCGGTGCAAATGCTGCGGGAGATCTTCAAGAATCATCCAAACACGTTGGATCACATTGTCTTCTGGAAGACATACGCGGCAGCGTCGCTGGATATTTTCGTCGTTTACTGGTGCAAGACAACGGATTTCCGGGTGTTTGCGCAATCGCTGGAGGAGATCAATCTCGAAGTGAAACGGCGCTTCGATGCTGCCGGGTTCGAGTTTGCCTTCCCGACACAGACTTTGTACTTGCGCAAGGAGAACGCTTGACGAAGCCGAGCGGCTTCGGCAGATTGTGCGCGCCGCAGGCCAGGCGGGCGTAGCATAGTGGTAATGCGCCAGCCTTCCAAGCTGGTGAGGTGGGTTCGATTCCCATCGCCCGCTCCAGCCTTCGCCAAGCTTGCGGCGGAGTTGGGCTTGGCGCCAGCCCGTCCGAGTGCAGTGGAGAGATACCGAAGTGGCCAAACGGGGTAGACTGTAAATCTACTGGCTTATGCCTTCGAAGGTTCGAATCCTTCTCTCTCCACCATTTCCTTCGACTTACCCGGCAGGCTTCCTGCCGATTGCATTTCCAGTTGCTTGGGACAGATTGTGGCGAATGAAATTCGCTTCGGCAATCAGTTTGCAGGGCGATTGGCGTTCCGCCGTGGCTGACCTGAAACAACAGGTGGCCGCTGCCTTCGGTGAAACGCGCCGTGACTTGGCGGTGCTGTTCCTTCACACCTCCTTCGCTCCAGAAGCCGTCGCGATTTTGGAGTCGGTGTTGATTGGGATTCGACCGCGCCATCTGATTGGCTGCACCGGTGCCGGCATCATTGGCGTGGAGACGGAGGTGGAACAAAAGCCGGCAATGTCGTTGCTGGTGGCGGAACTCCCGGGGGTGGAGATTCGGCCTTTTCAGGTGACGCAAGAGGAAATCGAAGAAGCCGCCGGGCCGGCCTTTTGGCATTTCCAGATTGGCGTGTCAGAGAGGGAAAAACCAAATTTCATCTTGTTTGCTGATCCCTTTAGCATTCAATCGACGGCGCTGGTGCAGATGATTTCGGCAGCTTATTGCCGGCAACCCGTCGTGGGCGGCTTGGCCAGCGGCGGCCTGAAGCCGGGGGTCAACCGGCTGTTTCTGGATGCTGAAGTCATCGAAGCGGGGGCAGTGGGTCTGGCGTTGAGTGGCGATGTCGAGTTGCACACGATGGTCGCGCAAGGCTGCAAGCCGATCGGGGAACCGTTCACAATCACCAAAGCAGAAAAGAACATTATTTTGGAATTGGGCGGGCGTCCGCCGTTGGAGGTATTGCAGGAGATGCTGCCTCACTTGTCAAAAGGCGATCAACAACTGGCGCAGAAGGCTTTGGTCTTGGGGCGGGTGATTGACGAATACCAAGAGGAGCATCGTCGCGGGGATTTTCTCATCCGCAACCTGATTGGTCATGACCCCCAGTCCGGGGCGCTCGCCGTTGGCGATTGGGTTCATATTGGTCAAACCGTCCAATTTCAGGTGCGCGACGGCGTCTGTGCTGATCAAGATCTGCGGGACGTGTTGGGAGGGGGCAAACGGGCCTTGGGAGGGGTTGTTCCCATGGGATCGCTGCTTTTTAGCTGTCTTGGGCGCGGAGAGGGCATGTACGGCGCGCGAAATCACGATATCAAATTGCTGCACGAGTATTTTGGCGCTGTGCCGACAGCCGGTTTGTTCTGCAATGGTGAGATTGGCCCAGTTGGCGGCCAAAGTTTCGTGCATGGGTTTACCAGCGTGCTGGGAGTATTCACCGAGCCCACCAAACACCGAAGTGAAAAGGTGACGTGAAAAGGTGTTGACAGTGTTTAGGCGTGAACTATAGTGCGAACGCTCTTTTCGTTAGGGGCGACGTAAAAACAAGATAAGTAGTGCGGTTGTTCTGAAAATCTGTGGCCTGTTTTACGGAGAAAGACAGGTAACGGGTTTTTGCCGTCTTCTTGTTTGTATGCTGCCCCCGTCGAAATGGCGGACAGAAAAAGTTTGGAGTTTGCCCATGTAGCTCAGTTGGTAGAGCACGTCCTTGGTAAGGACGAGGTCATCGGTTCAAACCCGATCATGGGCTCCAGAAAAAGACGACGTTAAACCAGTAACGAGGAACGCAAGCGGTCGGGCGGACGCCGGACCACAGTAAGTAGGAGAAAACCATGGCAAAGGAAACGTTTGTTCGGACGAAACCACACGTGAACGTGGGAACCATCGGTCACATCGATCACGGCAAGACCACGCTGACCGCCTCAATTCTCGCAGTGCTCTCCAAACAGGGCAAGGCGGTCGTCAAGGCGTATTCAGATATCGCCAAGGGCGGTACGGTGCGTGATGAAACCAAGACAGTGACGATTGCGGCGGCTCACGTGGAATATGAGTCCGAGAAGCGCCACTATGCCCACGTCGACTGCCCCGGTCACGCTGACTATATCAAGAACATGATCACGGGCGCCGCTCAGATGGATGGCGCGATCCTGGTCGTGAGCGCGGCCGACGGTCCGATGCCGCAGACCCGTGAGCACATCCTTCTGGCGCGTCAGGTTGGCGTGCCGGCCATTGTGGTGGCGTTGAACAAGGTGGATTTGGTTGACGATCCTGAATTGCTCGAACTCGTGGAAATGGAAATCCGCGACCTGTTGACCCAATATCAGTTCCCTGGCGACAAAACGCCCATCGTGCGTGTCTGCGCGACCAAGGCGATTGCGGGTGAGCCGGATGGCGAGAAGGGGATTCTCGATCTCGTTGCTGCGGTGGACAGCTTCGTTCCGGATCCCGTGCGTGAAACTGACAAGCCGTTTCTGATGCCGGTCGAAGATGTGTTCTCAATCACCGGGCGTGGCACCGTTGCCACCGGCCGCGTTGAGCGTGGTACCGTCAAGGTTGGCGAGGAAGTCGAAATTGTTGGCTTGCGCGACACGACCAAGACAGTGGTCACGGGCGTGGAAATGTTCCGCAAACTGCTGGATCGAGCAGAGGCGGGCGACAACATCGGCGCCTTGCTGCGCGGCGTGGACAAGGAGTCCATCGAACGCGGTCAAGTGCTTGCGAAACCCGGTTCCATCAAGCCGCACCGGAAATTCAAGGCGGAAGTGTACGTCTTGTCGAAGGAAGAAGGCGGCCGACACACGCCGTTCTTCAGCAATTACCGGCCGCAGTTCTACTTCCGCACGACGGATGTGACCGGCTCGGTCAAGTTGCCGCAAGGCGTCGAAATGGTGATGCCTGGTGACAACGTCAACATCGAAGTCGAGTTGATTACCCCGATCGCGATGGAGAAGACGATGCGCTTCGCCATTCGTGAAGGCGGTCGCACCGTTGGTGCGGGCCGCGTGACGGAAATCCTCGAATAACACCGAGGGAATCGCGACATGCCGAGAGAATTGATCACAATGGCTTGCACCGAGTGCAAAAGCCGCAACTACACTTCGACCCGCAACAAGAAGGCGCAAGGGTCGGAGCGGTTGGAACTGCGGAAGTTCTGCAAGAAGTGCGGCAAGCACGTCGCGCATAAAGAAACCAAGTAAGGAACACCAGCAGTCAGGACGACAATCATCGGTACGGCAGTAGCTCAATTGGCAGAGCGGCGGTCTCCAAAACCGCAGGTTGCGGGTTCAAGTCCCTCCTGCCGTGCCAATTTGAAGTGTCTGATGATGTAGTTTCGGGCTGTAACGAGGCGGCAATGGCAAATCCGTTTATTAAAATACGCAGTTTTCTGACGGAGGTTTTTGTCGAGTTGAAGAAGTCGGCGTGGCCGACGCGCTCAGAGTTGGTGGATTCTACACTGATGGTGCTCGTGACGGTGACTATGCTGGGCATCTTTGTGGCGATTGCCGACGTGGTATTCACCCAATTTGTCCGCCTGCTGACGGGAGCGGTTTAGGAAAGAATCGAATCATGAGCGAGACTGAGGTCAAATCCGAATTCCAGTGGTTCGTACTGCATACGCTTTCCGGACAGGAGCAGAAGGTCAAGGATAACATCGAGAAGCGGCTCAAGGTCGAGGAGATGGACGACCTGATCAAGGAAGTGCTGATACCGACAGAGAAGGTGGCCGAAGTCAAACGCGGCAAGAAGACAACCAGCACCCGCAAATTCTATCCCGGTTACATCCTGCTGCACATGAAGTTGCTCGGGGAGAAGAACCAATTGGTGGAGCGCTCCTGGTACTTCATCCGTGAGACTCCCGGCATCATCGGATTCATTGGCGGCGAACGCCCCGTTCCGTTGAAGCCCGAGGAAGTGGACAGCATCCTCGCCCAGATCGAGGAACGTCAGGACAAGGTTGCGCCGAAGGTTGCCTTTGAAACGGGTGAAAATGTGAAAGTCACCGATGGGCCGTTCCAGAACTTTACCGGCGTCATTGAAGAAGTGGACGCTTCGCGCGGCAAGTTGAAGATTTCAGTTTCGATATTTGGACGGTCCACGCCGGTGGAACTCGAATATTGGCAGGTTGAAAGGGCTTAATTTTATGGCAGGCAAACCAGTAACAGGCATGATCAAACTCCAGATTCCGGCGGGACAAGCGAATCCCGCCCCGCCCGTCGGCCCCGCTTTGGGGCAACAGGGCGTCAACATCATGGAGTTCTGCAAGCAGTTTAACGCGGCGACACAGAAGATGGCCGGGACCATCATCCCGGTAGTCATCACGGTCTACAAAGACAAGACGTTCACATTCATCACCAAATCGCCGCCGGCCAGCGCACTGCTGAAGAAGGCTGCCGGCATCGCTACCGCGAGCGCCGAACCGAACCGGAACAAGGTCGGCAAAGTCACCAAGAAGCAGGTCATCGAGATCGCCAAGGTGAAGATGGCTGATTTGAATGCGACGAATGAAGAAGCCGCCGCACGCATGGTGATGGGCACAGCCCGTTCCATGGGCATCGATGTGGTGGAATAGAGCTCAACCAACCGCGGGAGGCTGCCGAGTCTGGCGGCCGCTGGCACCGCACAACAGAGAAGATACATGGCCAAGCACGGAAAACGTTATACAGCCGCCGCTCAGATGGTGGATAAGGGCAGGGACTACAAGCTGTCGGAAGCTGTCGATGTGTTGAAGAAGTTGCCGAAGACCAAGTTCGACGAGACTGTCGAGCTCGACTTCAAACTAGGTGTGGACCCGAAACAGAGCGATCAGATGGTGCGCGGGACGGTTGCTCTGCCACACGGTTCTGGCAAGAAGGTTCGCGTGGCAGTATTCGCCAAGGGCGCCGCTGCTCTGGCCGCCAAGGAAGCTGGTGCCGAGTTTGTCGGGTTCGAGGATCTCGTCAAGCAGGTGCAAGGTGGATGGACCGATTTCGATGTCGCCGTGGCGACGCCGGAGGCGATGAACGAAGTTCGCAAACTCGGTAAGGCACTGGGACCAAAAGGCCTGATGCCAAACCCGAAGACCGGCACCGTTACGGATGATACCGCCCGCGCGGTACGCGAGGTCAAGGCCGGTCGAGTGGAATTCAAAATGGACAAAGCCGGTAACCTTCACGTGGCTTTTGGCAAGTTGAGCTTTGAGCCGAAGGCAATCGAAGAGAACGGCCGCGCCATCATCAACGCGGTGATGCATGCGCGACCGGCAGCAGCAAAGGGAACGTTCCTGCAAAGTTGCACATTGTCGAGCACGATGAGCCCTGGACTGCGGATTGATCTGAAGGAGTTCTCGGCTGCCGCTGCGGCCTAAGAAAAGGTGCTTCATGAGAGCTGAAAAGAAATTGATGGTTGATGAACTGAGCAAACAGGTCGGAATGTCCCCTTACGTGCTCATGACCGAGTACAAGGGCATGACGGTTTCCCAGTTTGCTGATCTGCGCAAGAAACTGCGCGGCGTGGCGGCAGAGTGCCATGTTGTGAAGAACTCGTTGTTGCGTCATGCAGTCAAGGAGGCGGGGTTGCCGTCCATCGATGGCGCCTTGTCGGGCATGACTGCCGTGGTGGTTGGCGGTGCAAAATCCGACATCAGCGCGGCAGCGAAGATTCTGAAGCAGTTTGTCAAAGACTTTGAGAAGCCGAAGGTCAAACTGGGTCTGATGGGTAAGGATGTCCTCAAACCCGAGCAAGTGGCAGCGGTGGCTGACTTGCCGTCGCTCGACGTTTTGCGGTCCCAGTTGATCGGATTGATTCAATCCCCGGCAACCAAATTGGCGGTGGTGTTGGGCGCACCCGCCTCACAACTGGCGCGCGTCGTCAAGGCGTACGCCGACAAAGGCCCGGCCGAAGTGGCCGCGGCGTAGACAGAAACCAAACCGTGGTTCCTCGTCGTCCCAAATGCTTTTGGGATGAAAAGCTCGGTGGCTACCGGGTGCGACGATACCAGAAAGGCAGATACACACATGGCAGCAGACCTGAATGCAATCGTGGATCAACTCAGCGCTTTGACGGTGATTGAAGCGGCCGAGTTGTCCAAGAAACTTGAAGAAAAGTGGGGCGTTAGCGCCGCGGCTCCGGTCGCGATGGCGGCAGCCCCGGCCGGCGCGGCCGCTGCACCAGCGGCGGAAGCCAAGTCGACCTTCGACGTCATCCTCAAGTCGGCCCCGGCTGACAAGAAGATCTCGGTCATCAAGGAAGTTCGCGGGATCACGAGCCTCGGCTTGAAGGAAGCCAAGGATCTTGTGGAAGGTGCGCCCAAGACCGTCAAGGAAGGTGCCACGAAGGAAGAGGCGGACGAGATCAAGAAGAAGCTCGAGACCGCGGGCGCCGTGGTCGAACTCAAGTAGTAGTTTGCAGGTTGTTTATCGGGTCGGGGCGTGGCCCACAAAACCACGCCCCGACGTAACTTTGTTGGTTAACCCGAAAGGGCCCCGAGGCCCGGGAAACAGGAATGGCTGAACGAAAATATTTCGGCAAGTTGGGTGAAGTGATCGAACCGCCGGCGATGATTGAGCCGCAGATTCGGTCCTACGAGGAGTTCCTTCAGGCGGACATCGCTCCAAACCGACGCAAGAACGTCGGGTTGCAGACTGTCTTCAAGGAGGTATTCCCCATCGAAAGTTACGACGGGCAGGCCACGCTTGATTTTGTGGAGTATCAAATCGGCGAAGTGAAGATGAGCTGGCTCGAAGCGTTGCGCGAGGGCATCACCTATAGCGCGCCGCTACACGTCACGTTCCGCCTCAAGGATGCGCACGGCACAAAGGAGGAGAAGGTTTACATGGGCGAGATTCCGCTCATGACCCCCTCTGCGAGTTTTGTGATCAACGGTGCCGAGCGCGTCATTGTCAGCCAGTTGCACCGCTCACCTGGCATCTGTTTCGAACAAGAAGTGCACACCTCGGGCAAGCTCCTCTACGGGTTTCGCATCATCCCCGATCGTGGCACTTGGCTGGAGACGCAGTTCGACAACAATGAATTGCTGAATGTGTTCCTTGACCGGCGCCATCGTCGCCGCAAGTTCCTCATTACGACGTTTCTCCGCACCCTCGGTTTCAGCTCCGATGAGGAGATCATCAAGCTTTTCTATTCGGTCCAAGATCTCAAGTTGAAGGACTTCGACGAAGAAGGTCCTGAACGGGTTCTGACCGCTGACATTGTTGACCCTTCCAAAGATGTGCTTGTCGGCCGCGCCTTCGAGCCGGTCACCAAGGCCATCGCAAAGCAGATTCTTGACCTCGGTATTGAGAAGGTCAAAGTCGTGGACACCTCAGCCGACGACGGCGTCATCATCAAGTGCCTGAAAAAGGACCCGTGCAAGAACCGGGAAGAGGCGCTGAAGGAGATCTATCGGCGGTTGCGTCCTGGCGATCCGCCCACCATTGCCAATGCAGAGGCGATGATCAAGCGGCTGTTCTTCGATGCGCGGCGCTATGACTTGGGTCGCGTGGGTCGCTACAAGATCAATCAGAAGCTCAACCGCGGTGCCGACCTTGAGAACCGCATTCTCGAAAGAGAAGATATCATTGAAGCTCTGAAGTATCTCCTCGCGTTGCGCAAGGGTGAAGGTTCGGTGGATGACATTGATCATCTCGGCAGTCGCCGTCTGCGTACCGTCGGTGAGTTGCTCGCCAACCAATGCCGGGTTGGCTTGGCTCGTACAGAGCGCGTGGTGAAAGAGCGCATGACGCTGTTTGACGTGAACACCGACACCATGACGCCGCAGCAGCTTGTGAATCCGAAGGCGTTGTCCGCCGTGGTCCGCGACTTCTTCGGGCGCAGCCAGCTCAGCCAATTCATGGATCAGACCAACCCGCTCAGCGAGTTGACGCATAAGCGTCGTCTGTCGGCCCTTGGGCCGGGAGGTTTATCTCGCGAGCGTGCTGGCTTCGAAGTTCGCGACGTTCATCCGTCGCATTACGGCCGCATTTGTCCAATTGAGACTCCTGAAGGTCCAAACATTGGTTTGATCAGCGCGATGAGCATTTACGCGCGGATCAACGAGTTTGGCTTCATCGAGACCCCTTACCGGAAGCTCAAGGACGGACGGGTGACAGAGCAGGTGGATTTCCTCACTGCTGACCAGGAGGAGAACTACGTCGTGGCGCAAGCCAACGCGCCGACTGACGCCAAAGGTCACTTCTTGGTGCCGCGTGTCTCCTGCCGTTACAAGGGCGATTTCATCGAGGCCGAGCCGGAACGCGTGCATTACATGGACGTGTCGCCGAAGCAGTTGGTCTCCATCGCTGCCGGTTTGATACCGTTCTTGGAGCATGACGATGCAAACCGGGCTTTGATGGGCTCGAACATGCAGCGTCAGGCTGTTCCGCTTCTGCGCAACGAAGCTCCGCTGGTGGGCACGGGTTTGGAAGGACGCGTTGTCCTCGACTCCAAGGTTGTCATTACGGCCGATGAAGCTGGCATTGTTGCCAGCGTGGATGGTCGTCGCATCATCATCACGAAAGATGGCAACGTGCCGGAAGGCAAACGCAAGTTGGTGACCGACAAGAGCGAGCACCTCTACGTCTACGAGCTGCGGAAGTTCATGCGTTCGAATGCGGGAACGTGTTTCAACCAAAAGCCCATCGTCAAGCAAGGCCAGAAGGTCAAAAAGGGCGAGGTCATCGCCGATGGTCCGTGCTGTGAAATGGGCGAGTTGGCCTTGGGACGGAACGTGCTCGTGGCGTTCATGCCGTGGAACGGCTACAACTTCGAAGACGCCATTATTGTTAGCGAACGCATTTCGAAGGAAGACGTGTTCACCTCGATTCACATCGAGGAGTTCGAATGCGGGGCGCGTGATACGAAACTGGGACCTGAAGAAATCACACGTGACATACCAAACGTGGGCGAAGAAGCGCTCAAGAACCTCGGTCACGACGGTGTGATTCGGATCGGCGCAGAAGTGAAGCCCGGTGACATTCTGGTGGGCAAGATTACGCCGAAGGGCGAGACGGAGCTGGCTCCTGAAGAGCGCTTGTTGCGAGCGATCTTTGGTGAGAAGGCTGCAGACGTGAAGGACACGTCACTGCGCGTTCCTTCCGGCACCTACGGGATTGTCATGGACGTCAAGGTCTCCTCCCGCAAGGAGCCGACCAAGCCGAAGCTGACGGCGACTGAACAGCGCCGGCAGAAGAAGCAGATTGAGGACGACTACAAGAACAAGTCCACGGAACTGCGTGAGGAGTTGACGGAGAAGCTCTCCAACATCCTTCTCGGTGAAAAGATTCCACTGGATGTCGTCAACAGCGAGACCGGTGAGATCATTATCCCGGCCAACCGCAAGATCACAAAAACGCTGCTTCGGAAACTGGCGACGGTTTATGACCGCATCGAGATCGATCCCTCGCCGATTCGCATCAAGATTCGCGAGATCATCAGTGAATTCGAGCACCGGTTCACCGACCTGGAAATGGAAAACCAGCGGCGGATGGAGACGGTGGAGAGCGGTGAAGACGTCGAGCCCGGCATTATCAAGCAGGTCAAGGTGTATGTCGCCAGCAAACGCAAGCTCAGCGTTGGTGATAAAATGGCAGGCCGTCACGGTAACAAGGGCGTTGTAGCGAAAGTCGTCAAGGAAGAGGACATGCCCTTCCTTGTGGATGGGCGGCCCGTTGATATTGTGCTGAACCCGCTGGGTGTACCGAGCCGGATGAATGTTGGCCAGGTGCTGGAAACGCACTTGGGCGTTGCGGCCAAGGCGCTCGGGTTTACGGTCACCACGCCTGTCTTCGACGGTGTGACCGAAGAAGAGATCAAGGAAGCGCTTCGCCAAGCCCGCAAGGTTGATGGTTTCGAATGGGCGACCGAACACGGCAAGACCGTGTTGCAGGATGGTCGTACAGGCGAGCGTTTCGAACAGGAAGTTGTTGTCGGTTACATCTACTTGATGAAACTCGGTCACTTGGTGGCCGACAAGATTCACGCACGTGCGGTTGGCCCATACTCGTTGGTCACCCAGCAGCCGTTGGGCGGTAAAGCCCAGTACGGTGGCCAGCGGTTCGGCGAAATGGAAGTTTGGGCGATGGAAGCCTACGGCGCTGCATACGCGTTGCAGGAGTTGCTCACCGTCAAGAGCGACGATGTGCAGGGGCGTACTCGCATCTATGAGTCGATTGTCAAAGGTGACAACACATTGGAAGCGGGCACGCCGGAATCGTTCAATGTTCTGATGAAGGAAATGCAAAGTCTCTGTCTCGACGTTCGTGTCGGGCGAGATCAGGGTGAAAAGTAATCCCATGACCACCACCACCAAGAACTCCAGCACCAACACCTTGCCATCCATCGCTGCGGCTACCGCAGCGGCACGGGCGGCCCTCGGCCTCGAAAAGAGCGAGGCATTTGACCATGTCAGCATCGGCGTCGCTTCGCCCGAGACAATCCGTTCCTGGTCACATGGGGAAGTCAAAAACCCCGAGACGATCAACTATCGGACGTTTAAGCCGGAGAAGGGCGGCTTGTTCTGCGAGCGCATCTTTGGTCCCGTGCGGGATTGGGAATGCAATTGCGGCAAGTACAAGCGGATCAAGCATCGCGGAGTCATCTGCGACCGTTGTGGTGTCGAAGTGACGTTGGCGCGAGTTCGCCGTGAGCGGATGGGGCACATCGAACTGGCTGTACCGGTCAGCCATATCTGGTTTTTCAAGGCCATGCCGTCACGGATGGGTTTGATGCTGGACATGACAGCTCGCGAGCTTGAGCGCATTCTTTACTACGAAGATTACATCGTGGTGGAGGAGGGGAAGACTCCGCTGAAGGCCAAGCAGTTGCTCACCGAAATGGAGTACCGGGAAGCGCGCGAGCAATATGGTGAAGGCTTTGTTGCCAAGATGGGCGCCGAAGCGGTCCGTGATTTGCTGGCGAAGACTGATTTGCGCAAGCTGATGCACGAACTCGAGCAGCAACTTGATCAGACCAAGAGCAAGCAGACGAAGAAGAAGGTCGCCAAGCGTCTCAAACTGGTGAAGGGTTTCATCGGTTCGAAGATGCGTCCCGAGTGGATGGTTCTCGAGGTGTTGCCAGTGATTCCGCCGGACTTGCGACCGCTTGTGCCGCTGGAAGGTGGACGGTTCGCGACAAGTGATTTGAATGATCTCTATCGACGCGTCATCAACCGGAACAACCGCCTGAAGAACCTGCTACAGTTGCGCACGCCAGACGTTATTATCCGGAATGAGAAGCGCATGCTTCAGGAAGCAGTTGATGCGTTGCTTGACAATGGTCGCCATGGGCGTCCGGTAACGGGTGCGGGTGGACGATCCCTGAAGTCACTTGCCGATATGCTCAAGGGCAAGCAAGGTCGTTTCCGCCAGAACTTGCTCGGTAAGCGTGTCGACTATTCGGGGCGATCCGTCATTGTCATCGGTCCTGAACTAAAGCTCAATCAGTGTGGGCTGCCAAAGAAAATGGCGCTCGTGCTGTTCGAGCCTTTCATCATCCGTCGGCTTCGCGAGATGGGGTTGGTTCACACGATTCGGTCCGCCAAGAAACTGATCGAGCGTCAGGCCCCGGAAGTGTGGGATATTCTCGAAGAGGTCACCAAAGGGCATCCGATTCTTCTGAACCGCGCGCCTACGCTGCATCGACTCTCGATACAGGCGTTTGAACCGCAGCTCATCGAAGGTGAGGCGATTCGGATCCATCCGTTGGTTTGCACGGCTTACAACGCCGACTTCGACGGCGACCAAATGGCGGTTCACGTCCCACTATCGGTTGAAGCACAACTTGAGGCGCGCATGCTCATGCTCGCCCCTAACAACATCTTTTCGCCTTCATCCGGCAAGCCCATCACGACGCCGAAGCAGGACATCGCCTTGGGTTCCTATTATCTGACCAACCCTGGTCGATTGCCGGTGGCGAAAGATGGCCGCATGAAGCTGTTCGCCGATCTGCAAGAAGTCTTCTTCGTGTTCGATGAGAAGGATGTGAAGGTTCACGAGAAGATTCGCTTGAAGAATCCCGACTTCGGTCGGCAGACGGTCTATGGCAGCCCGACGGCAAAGATTATCGAGACAACCGTTGGGCGTGTGATTTTCAACGAAATCTGGCCGAAGGAGCTTGGTTTTTACAACAAGACGGTCAACGTCAGCGCTCTTGGCGAGTTGATTTGGCAGTGTTACCGGACGGTAGGTCACGAGCGGACGGTCGATGTGCTTGATCGGTTGAAGACCTTGGGCTTCTCTTGGGCCACCCGTTCCGGCATTTCCATTGGCATTGAAGACATGATCGTGCCGAAGGAGAAGAATCAAGTCATCGCCGAATCCCTGAAGGAAGTTGGCGAAGTTGAGAAGCAGTACCGTCGCGGCATCATCACGGATGGCGAACGCTACAACAAGATCATCGATATCTGGACTCACTCGACGGACCGTATCTCCAATATCATGTATGCCGCGATGGAACACAACGGCGGCAAGCCGGAGTTGAATCCTGTTTACATCATGGTGGACAGCAAAGCTCGTGGATCTCGTCAACAGATTCGCCAGCTGGCCGGCATGCGTGGATTGATGGCCAAGCCTTCTGGTGAAATCATTGAGCGGCCGATCTTGGCCAATTTCCGCGAAGGATTGAGCGTGCTGGAGTACTTCATCTCCACCCATGGTGCCCGCAAGTGCTTGGCCGATACCGCGCTGAAGACCGCTGACTCCGGTTACATGACCCGGAAGTTGGTGGACGTGGCCCACGATGTCATCATCCAGGAGCAGGATTGCGGCACGGTCAATGGTATTTGGGTCAAGCCGATTTACGAGGGCGAAGACGAGGTGGTTAAGCTCAGTGAGCGCATCGTTGGACGCGTGTCCGCAGAAGACATTGTCGACCCGATGAGCAAGAAGAAGATCATCAAGTCCAACGTCGAAGTCGACGAAGCAGCGGCCGAGTCGTTGAACCGCTTGGGTATTGAACGGGTCAAGATTCGCTCGGTGCTTACCTGCGAGTCGCGGCGCGGCGTGTGCGCGCAATGCTACGGCCGGAACTTGGCGACGAGTGGCGACATCAAAATCGGCACTGCCGTCGGCATCATTGCGGCGCAGTCAATTGGTGAACCTGGAACACAGCTCACGATGCGTACGTTCCATATTGGTGGGACGGCGAGTCAGGTCTTCAAGCAACCGCAAATCAAAGTGAAGAATGATGGTATCCTGCGCTATCAGGATGTGCGTGCGGTGAAGCGAACCGAAGGGAACTGGGTTGTTCTGAACAAGAACGGCCAAGTTGTCGTTACCAACGAGGAAGGTCGTGAGCTTGAACGCTACTCGGTCGTCGTTGGAGCTGAGATCATGGTGGCGGATGGCGGTCGCACCAAGAAGGGCGAGATCTTCGTCCAATGGGATCCGTATAACGTGCCGGTACTTTCGGAATTGGCCGGCAAGTTGAAGTTCCACGACATCATCGAAGGCGTGACGATGAAGAAGGAGCTTGATGAAGCAACCGGCTTGATGGGAACCGTCATCATCGAACACAAGGAAGACCTGCATCCTCAAATCAACATTGTGAATGAAAAGGGCGACGTCATTGCGTTCTACGCCATTCCCGCCGGCGCTCACATCGTTGTCGATGAAGGCACCAAAATCAGTGCTGGTTCGTTGATCGCCAAGACGCCACGCAAAGTGTCCACAACCAAGGACATCACGGGCGGGTTGCCGCGGGTGGCGGAGTTGTTCGAAGCGCGACGGCCGAAGGATGCCGCTGAGATAGCGAAAATTGACGGTGTTGTTGAGCTGGCTGGCACCGTTCGCGGCAAGCGTCGCATTCTGGTCAAAGACCCGAAGACGCTGGCCGAAGAAGAGCATCTGATCCCACATTCCAAACACATCATTGTTTTCCGTGGCGACCACGTTCGCAAAGGCCAGCAGCTGACGGAAGGGCCGGTCGTTCCGCACGAAATTCTCGAGGTGTGCGGACCTCAGGACTTGCAAGAGTACTTGGTCAACGAGGTGCAGGAGGTGTACCGGTTGCAGGGCGTTGAGATCAACGACAAGCACATCGAGATCATTGTGCGGCAGATGTTGCGCAAGGTGCGTGTGGTTGATCCGGGCGATACGCGTTTTCTCTGGGGCGATCAAGTCGACAAGATCACATTCGAAGAGGAGAACAAGCGTGTTGCTGAAGCGGGTGGCAAGCCTGCCGAAGCCCAGCCGGTTTTGCTGGGCATCACCAAGGCCTCCCTCGAAACCGAGAGCTTCATCAGTGCTGCCTCGTTCCAGGATACGACACGTGTTTTGACGGATGCCGCCACGCTGGGGCGTGTGGACCGTTTACGCGGGTTCAAAGAGAATGTGATCATGGGGCACTTGATTCCCGCAGGCACTGGTTACAGCAGGGTGCGGAATGTCAAGCTTGTTCCGCTGGGCGAACCAATTGACCCGCCGCGTGGCGAAGAAATCCCACTGATTGAGGAGCCCGCAACAAAATCTGAAGAATAGACCATAAAAGGTCTTGCAGGGATTGGGAGTGCGTGTTAATTTCCGCGCTCCTTTCCCGGGAAAAGAAGCAAAAAGAACAGTTTAGCAATGCCAACCATCAATCAATTGATTCGCAAAGGACGCGCAAAACTGCGGTCCAAGTCAAAGTCACCGGCCTTGGCCGGTTGCCCGCAGCGTCGTGGTGTTTGCCTGCAGGTCATGACCCGCACGCCGAAGAAACCAAACTCGGCGCTGCGCAAGGTGGCCAAGGTCCGCTTGACAAATGGCGTGGAAGTCATCGCCTACATTCCGGACGAGGGGCACAATCTTCAGGAGCACTCGATTGTGCTGGTGCGTGGCGGTCGTGTTAAGGATTTGCCAGGCGTACGCTATCACATCGTTCGCGGCACGCTGGATGCCCTCGGGGTTGAAAAGCGGCGGCGTAGCCGGTCGAAGTATGGCGTGAAGCGTCCGAAGAGTGGCGCGGCAAAAGCGGCTTAAGCGAATAGGAATTTGAGTTATGCGCAGACGAAGGGCGGAAAAACGAGATCGAGTTGCAGACCTCCGGTATAACAGCCAGTTGGTCACGCGGATGATTAACACGGTCATGCGGTCAGGAAAGAAGTCAACCGCCGAGCGGATCGTGTACGGTGCGCTGGACGTCATCGCCGAGAAGAACAAAGAAAAGTCGCCGATCGAGGTCTTGGGCGCGGCGATGGATAACATCAAGCCGAAGTTGGAGGTCAAATCCCGACGGGTCGGCGGTGCGAACTACCAAGTGCCGGTTGAGGTGGCTCCTGAACGTCAGGAAGCGTTGGCCCTTCGTTGGGTCATTGATTATGCCAACGGGCGAAAAGGCGGCATGATGCGTGCGCTGGCTTCGGAAATTTTGGATGCGGCGAACAACACGGGTTCCGCCGTCAAGAAGCGCGAAGATATGCACAAGATGGCGCAGGCCAACCGGGCCTTCGCTCACTATCGCTGGTAGTTTCTTTCATGTGCAATCACAGGTTTGGAACCAAGGGACCTTTTTCCTCAAAACAGTAAAAGAGAATGCAATCAGTGGCAGCAGAACTAAAACAGAATACGCCAGTCCAAAGATCGTCGGCGGAGCGCCAGGTGACACTGGAGAGGACCCGCAACATCGGAATTTGTGCGCATATTGATGCCGGCAAGACCACGACCACCGAGCGCGTCCTTTATTACACCGGCAAGACCTACAAGATCGGTGAGGTTCACGAAGGCGCTGCCACGATGGATTTCATGGAGCAGGAGCGCGAGCGCGGCATTACCATTACCAGCGCTGCCACCACCTGCTTCTGGCGTGAACATCGCATCAACATCATTGATACTCCCGGTCACGTCGACTTTACCGTTGAAGTCGAACGCAGCTTGCGGGTCCTTGATGGTGCTGTGGCTGTGTTTTGTGCGGTTGGCGGTGTCGAGCCGCAGTCGGAGACAGTGTGGCGGCAAGCGAACAAGTACAAAGTTCCGCGCATTGCGTTTGTGAACAAGATGGATCGCACCGGGGCAGACTTCGAAGCGGCCGTCGCCCAGATGCGTGATCGTCTCGCTGCGAATGCCGTGCCGATTCAGTTGCCAATTGGCAAAGAGGGCGAATTCAAGGGTTGTGTGGATGTCGTGTCCATGAAGGCCTACATCTGGACAGGTGAGGAGCTGGGTGCCCACTTCGATGTCACCGACATTCCCGAAAGCATGCTGGAAGCCGCGAAGGCTGCGCATGCGAAAGTGATTGAAGCAGTGGGGGACAAGGACGAAGAGGTGATGAACCTCTACCTGGAAGGCAAGGATGTCTCTCTCGAAGTCCTCAAGGCTGGTATCCGGCGCATGGTGATTCGGGGTGAGTTGACGCCGGTCACCTGCGGGGCTGCGTTCAAGAACAAAGGCATTCAGCCTTTGCTCGATGCGGTCATTGAGTATCTGCCTTCACCCATTGATGTGCCGGATCACATTGGTACGAATCCGGACAACAAGCAGGAAGAACCGCGTCGCGCCGATGATAACGGTCCGTTCTGCGCCATCGCTTTCAAAATCTGGAGCGATCCGTACGTCGGTAAACTGATTTTCTTCCGCGTCTATTCCGGCAAGATCGCCAAGGGCATGAC
>JBFZFE010000146.1:0-5878 GCA_041306525.1 Verrucomicrobiota bacterium
GTGCGGGCGAACTGGAGCGCGCCTTCGAAAACCTTCGTCTGCGGATAAGCGACCGCCTCGATCAGACCGAGCTTGTAGGCGTGACTGACCATCGGCGCCATGCCGTGATAACGCAGCCCACCGGCGTGAATCGATGGCGGCATGAAATCGTGGCCGAGCGTGTACATCCACAGCAACGGCGTCATCTGGGCGGTGTCGCCGAAGTCGTAGCGCAACTCGCCCTTGGTCATCGAGGCGCACGAGGTCGGCTCGACCGCGACGATGCGGGTCTTCTTCTTCTTGGTGATCTTCTGTTCGATGTAGGGGAAGGCGATGCCGGCAAAGTTGCTGCCACCGCCGACGCAACCGATGACGACGTCCGGTTCCTCACCGGCCAGTTCCATCTGCTTGATGGTTTCCTGGCCGATGACGGATTGGTGCAGACAGACGTGGTTCATCACGCTGCCCAGCGCGTACTTGGTGGTGCCGGGATGTTTGACGGTGTCTTCGAGCGCTTCGCTGATTGCGATGCCGAGGCTGCCGGGGCAGTTCGGGTCCTCGCCCAGCATCTTGCGGCCGAACTCCGTGGTGTCACTCGGGCTGGCAATGACGTTCGCGCCCCAGGTCTGCATCATCAAGCGCCGGTAAGGCTTGGCGTTGAAACTGACCCTGACCATGTACACCATGCATTCGAGCCCGAAGAGCTGGCAGGCCAGCGACAGTGACGAGCCCCATTGGCCCGCGCCCGTCTCGGTGGCGAGACGTTTCGTGCCGGCCTGTTTGTTGTAATAGGCCTGCGCCACGGCCGTGTTCGGCTTGTGGCTGCCGGCGGGACTGACACCTTCGTATTTGTAATAAATGTGAGCGGGTGTGTTCAGTGCCTTTTCCAAGCGCACGGCGCGCAGCAACGGCGTCGGCCGCCACAGCGCATAAATCTCGCGCACCGGCGCCGGCACCTCGATCCAGCGTTCGGGCGACATCTCCTGCATGACGAGATTCTCGGGGAAAATCGCCGTCATCAAGTCCGGTGTGACCGGCTGCTTCGTGCCGGGATGCAACGGTGGCGGCAACGGCTCGGGGAAGTCCGCCAACAGATTGTACCAGTGGCTGGGGATGTCTTTTTGCGAAAGGGTGAAGTGCGTCGTGGTGCTCACTAAGATTCCTCCGATTTAGTGCGCGGAGTTATACCAGAGCCCCTGCAAGCGTCAAACCTTGCCGTGCAGCGCCCCTCGGCGTGACAAGGCAGCAAAAACCGCGCGCGATACCCAACCTCCCGGACGGTGTTGCACAGACCGAGAAGCAAACCACCCCAACAGGAGAAGAATGAAATCGTTACAGAGCATCGTCCTCAGCAGCATTGTCTTGGCATTGGTCGGCTGCGCGACACAGCAGAAACCGGCCGCCAGCAACGTGGCGACCACGACCGTGAAACCGGCCGCCCCGGCGGTCGCCAAGCCCGAGAAGCCGAAAGTCGTCGTCAAAGCCGAAGCACCCAAGGCCCCCAAGGCTCCCGCTGCGCCCAAGGCACCGCCGGTCAGCGAGTTCCAGCAGGTCATTGACGCCCTGAAACTCCAAGGCGCCGATCTCGCCAAGTACAAGGCGGCGTGGGCTGCCCGCGAAAAGGCGATGGCGGATTTCAGCGTCAGTGCCGACGGCAAAAAGCTCACTCAGTTGCGCGCTGCGTTGACCGCCGCCAAGGAAGCCAAGGACGAGGCCAAAACCAAGGAGATCCAGGCGCAGATTGATCCCTTGAGCAAGAAAGAGTGGGACCTCCGCTTCAGCCAGCGCGCCGCCGTTCTCAACGCCCTGACGTTGGCGCAGCAACAACAGTGGGCCGCTCATCTGTTGAACAACTGGGCCGTCAGTCGCGCCGTGCGCCGCATGAAGTACGACGAAGCCCAACTCAAACAGATTCGCACCATCTGCGACAAAGCCGCTGCCGGCTTCGTCGCCGCCGACACCATCACCAAGGACCCGTACCTGACCACATTGAAGGGGCTCTACCCCGAGATCAGCAAACAGGTTACCGAAACGGTGTTGACCGCCGAGCAAAAAGCCACGCTCCAACCGGCCGCCGCCGCGAAGTAACATCATCACGCAACAACGGCGGGCAGCCCACGGGTTGCCCGCCGTTGCTGTTTTGTAGCTCTGGGGAGCGTGAAAATCAGATGTCGCTGGCGGAGGCGACCCAGTCGTAATCGCCTTCTTGGAAGCCCAGCGCCTTGAAGTGGCCCTTGCCACACTGGATTTTCTTGCGTTGCGGGTCCGGTAACTTCGTCCAGACCGTGGTGCCTTTGGTCTCGCGCACGAGGTAGACCTTATTCTGGCCGTCGGTTTCCTTCACGATGGCCCAGTCGGGATTGTAGGTGCCGAGCGGCGTCTCGATCTTGAACCAGCCGGGCAGCTTGAAGAACAGCTTGATGTCGGTGCGCTGATCCAGTTGGCGGGCGAACTCCTCCTCCACCTTCGACTCGAACTCGACGACGTCGTAGAGGCTGTTCTTCACTTCGAGCAAGCGTGAGATGTAGCTCTCGAATTCCGCGCTCTCCAACCGGTGCATCTCCCAGACGGAATCGGCCAATCGCTCATACTCGATGCCCTGCACCATCAGTTCGTGCACCGTCTTAAGGATGCACGCCAACGCCAATTCCAGGAACTGCTGCGGATTGCGCGTGACTTCCGCGAGCCGGCCGGACTTCTCCAGGATTTCGGCCAACGTGGCGCGGGTCAGTTCGGTTTCGCGTTGCAGGTAGCTGATCAAGTCCGGTATCGGCGCGCTGTATTGCGTGGCTCGGACCCGCTGGGCGGCGCGCTCCTGCACCACGATGCCTTGCGGCCCCATCTGCACTTCGCCTTTGTCCACGCGAATGAACGGCAACTTGATCTCGGGAATCCCGGCAATCTCCCCGGCGGCTCGGGCCACCAGGTCAGCAGTCGAATACTTCACCGCGTACCGGGTCTTGTGTTTGATCTTGTCCCACAACGCCTGGAAATCAGGATCGAGCAGCCGTTGTTTGTTCAGGATGCCTTTGCGCCGCTCGCGCTTGTTGAGGAGGCGGCCCGCGAAGTTGACGCCGCATTCCTTCTGCATCTCATCCTGCAACCGGCGGGCGAAGTCCTTGAAACTCTCGTTGGCCACGACCGTGAGCCGGTTGATCAGCGGATCGAAGCAACGCTCGCCATTTTCGCGCACCGGCAGGCGCAACCCGCGTCCGATGGTCTGCCGGCGCTCGCGTTCGGTGCTGACCTCGCGCAGCGTGCAGATTTGGAACACGTTCGGGTTGTCCCAGCCCTCGCGCAGCGCCGAGTGGCTGAAGATGAAGCGCAACGGCTCCGCCATCGAGAGCAGGACCTCCTTCTTGCGCATGATCTTCTCATACGCCTCATCGTCGGCCTTGGTCGAACGCCCCTCGCTGCTGTCCTTGGGCTTGCCTTTGTCCTCGGCGAAATAGCCGTTGTGCACTTGTTCAACCGGCAGGAGTTGCAGCGGCGCATACCGCGCATTACCGGCCAGTTCGTTGTACAACTCGACAAACCAGCGCCGAAACTTGCCGTCCGCCTCGGCGTAATGCGCCACGCGGTCCACAAAGAACAGCGACAACACCTTCATCCGCTGCTCGACCGGCAACTGCGCGATGCGCAGTTCCTTCTCGAAGTGCTCGCGGATGGTCTCGCGAATCTGAATCTTCAGTACCTCGTCGGTCCGGCCGCCGTGAGTCGCGCCCGGTGACAGGTTCACGCCGTTCTTGAACTGGATGTACTGGTTGCCGGCATCGATCAGGTCCACTGCATAGCCGCGGTAGTTCTCGCGGCGGCCCGACAACTCGAACAGGTCGCTTTCCGCGGTGAGGGTCACTGCCTTGCGTCTGATCTCGTCGGCGCCTTCGACATCCATCTCCACCCGTGCGGAAATCCGCGTCTGGGTGGCGCTGATGGATTTGACCGCGATGTAGGGCTGGTTGAAATCGCCGCCGTCCACCACCGAGTCCACCTCGATGCGTTTGACCAGCCGCAGATCGTAGGCCCGCACGGGATCGAGCCGGTAAAGCAGATTGAAATAATCCTTGTGCGTGGCGGAGTAACGCAACGTGCAAAGCGGGTTCAGGCTCGCAATCGCCTTGGCGCGCAGTTCCGTCGCCATGTTCTGCGGTTCGTCCACCACCACGACCGGGCGGGCGTGCTGGATGAACTCGATGGGCTTGCGCCCGCTCATCTGGTCCTTGGTGTTCTGGATGATGGTGCTGCTCTTGTCGAACGCCTGGATGTTCATCACCATCAACTGCATCTGGTTGCTGGCCGAGAACTGCCGCAGCTTCGACACCTGCGCCGAGTCGTACACCCAGTAATCCAGCGGCGCGTTGCCGTAGAGCGACTGGAAATGTTCCTTGGTCAGCTCGATGGCATTGAGCACGCCTTCGCGGATGGCGACGCTGGGCACGACGATGATGAACTTCTTCCAACCATACCGGGCATTCAGTTCAAACAGCGTCCGCAGATACACGTAGGTCTTGCCCGTGCCGGTCTCCATCTCGACCGAGAAATTCATCCCCTGCAACTCCGGGGCCGGCTCCAATCCGTTGCCGGCCTGGCTGTGCTGGACGTTCTTCAGGATGGCGTCCTCGCCCAAGACCAACGAGTTGCCGATGCCCATCTCCGTCAGCAACTCCCCGCCAAACGCATCGGTCTGCCACGTCAACGCCGCGCGCGTCAGCGGCTGCCCGGCAAACACCTCCACCACCGACCGGATCGCGTCGAGCTGGAAATCCTGATTGCTGTCAAATTTGATCTTCACTGCTGCTTCCGCCGCTTCTTCAGCTTCGCCACCGCCTGCTCGAAGTCCGCGTTTGGTTTCTCGGCGTCGGCGGCCAATTGTTTCTGCCGGAACTTCTCGAACTGCGCATGGGCCAGCTCTTCCGCCAACTGATGCGAGACCTTGCCCATGCCCTGGAGGACCTCGCGGTCGTTGACCCGCAGGAAATCATCGAGTTTCCGCCGCCAATCGCGCATGTACATCACCTTGCCGGAACGCGCCTGTAGCTCGGCAAAATCGAGGTATTGCGACACGATCAGGTTCAGCAGCTCGAGTTCCTCGGGCTTGAGGTAGTTCTTCGCCACCGTGACTTCCGCCTTCTGAATGCGCGTTCCCTTCCACGAGGTCAGCCCCATGTTCGGTTGTTCCGCGTCCGCCCGCTCGGCAATCAGTTCCGCCGCGGTGCGCCCATGCACGGCCCAATGCATCTTGTTCTGGACCGTCGCGAAGAAGTCATAGGAGATTTCCGCCTGCGGGTCGTAATCCGCCGCCGTGGCGTAGATGTCCAGGATCTTGCGGTAGAAGTTCTTTTCCGACGCCCGGATATCGCGGATGCGCGCCAACAACTCATCGAAGTACTGGCTCTGGCCCTTCTTGAGCCGTTCATCGTCCATCGCGAACCCCTTGACGATGTACTCCCGCAGCCGCTGCGTGGCCCAAATGCGGAATTGCGTGCCCCGATGCGATTTCACCCGGTAACCCACGGAAATGATGACATCGAGGTTGTAGTGCTTGGTCTGGTAATTCTTGCCGTCGGCGGCAGTTGTTAAGAAATCCTTAACAACTGAATCCATCCGCAACTCCCCTTCGGCAAACACATTGCGTATGTGCATGCTGATGTTGGGCACGCTGGTCTGGAACAACTCCGCCATCTGCGCTTGTGTCAGCCAGACCGTCTCGCCTTCCAGCCGCACCTCCAGGCGCGTCTGCTGGTCCTCGGTCTGATAGAAAATGAACTCTGACTTGGAATCCGCCATGTTTGAATCCTCCCGCTACGCCGTGTGGAACTCGATGCCGTGGGATTTCATCTCCAGCACGACGTTGGTCTTGAGCTGGTCGTTACCGGCAAAGGCGGCATCGAGGCAGATG
>JBFZFE010000147.1:0-6851 GCA_041306525.1 Verrucomicrobiota bacterium
GCCGGCGTGAGAAACAGCGCATCCTTCGGGGTGTGCGCCCCGGCCCAGCGTTGCACGTCGAACCAAGCCGCATCCACCTTGGGCGCCTGCATCAATCGCGGGCCGATCAACGCCGCCAACCAGATCGCCGCCGCGCTGCCTGCCAGCGCGACGCAGTTGGCGTGAAGCGGCCGGAGTGGCCGGGCGGCGAGGAACCAGATCGCGGCACTGGCCAGCAGCAACATCCCCGCCGCCAGCCCGGGACCCGCCCAACTCGCCACCGAGCGCCAGGTGAACTCCGCCGACAACCCCGGCACCACAAACTGGATCTGGCGCCACGCCACCAGCGTGATGAGCAGGGCGATGGCGGCAAGCAACGCCTGTTGCCAGAGCAACCGCCGGTTGATCAAGGCGACCACCACGGCAATCAGCAACGCCACCGGCAACAGGACGCGGGCCGTCTCGACCACCAGGGCGACCGCCGTCAACGTCGCGCTCGCCGCCTCCAAAGCGCCCCGCCATCGCGGGCAGTCGGCGCTGTGCAAACAGGCGAGCCGCCAGGAGCGGGCGCATCCCCACGCGATGTAGGCGAGCAGGATGATCATCAGGAAACGGGAACTGCGGAACAACTGCGCCCGAATGACCGTCGCGTTCGGCCAGAGTTCGGTGAAGAGGTACCCGGCCACGAACATCGCCGCGACCGCCCCGGTCAGCAGCAACGTTTTGCGCAGGTTGCGTTTCCCCGGGTCCAACGAGACCGCCAGCGCCGCCAAGGCCATCACGATGGCGAAGCGCGGCACATCGGGGTTGCCGGCCCGCCACCAGGCCGAGGGAAAACTGTGGAGCGCCGAGCGGACGTGCATCAGTTCCAGCCACTGGCCGTCGAAGCTCTGGTGGCTCCGCAACATCATCACCGCTGCCGGCAATGCGAGCGTGCCCATCACCGCCAGCAGGCCGATGACCTTGCGAACGCCGAGTTGGCGGATGCTGCCCAAGGCCCAGACCGCCAGCGCGAGGCCGAGTTGACCGGCTTCGAGCGCATGGGCGTTGGCCAGCGCACCGGTCAGGGCGAACGCCCACCAATGTCGTTCGGCATACCAGAGCGCCAGCACGCCGATCATGACCGGGAAAGCCGCCCAGGTGTGGGTGAACCCGTTGGAGTACAACGCCTGTTCAGCCAGCGCATGATGATGTCCCGCCAGCAGGAACATTCCCAGCACCAGCCCCGCCCAGTGACTGCCGAACATCCCGCGCGCCAGCGCCGTCACCGCCACGAAGACGGCGATGACGGTCAGCAGATGCAACACGAGGTAGAGGTGCTCGAAGTCGATGACCCCGAGCAGTTGAGCCAAGGTGTTGAAGAACAGGGAAGGGTACCGGGCGATGGTCTGGTTCACCATCTGGTCGCGGGCAAACAACGTGGCGTCATGGAAACGCTGGAGGAACGCGACTTGGATCGACTGGTTGCCGACGCCGAGCTGGTAGCCGGCCCATTGCACCTGCACCAACGCCAGCAACACACAGGCCAGCAGCCAGAGCCGGTTCTGCGGCCCGCGCGGCGACAACGCCGCCGGTTGGCGAGACTCTTGCGTGGTCATGGTGTTGGGTTTATACGACAACTACGGTTGAACATGCTTCAGCACTCACGAACACCAGCTGCCGCGATTCTACTCGCAACTTTCCTTGCGGGCGCCGCCTATATTGCCGGCACCCGCGCCGATGGCAGTTCCGCGCAGCACCGCTCGCTGGCGGAACTCGAACAAGCCATTGCCAATCCCGACGCCAGCACCGATACGTGGTTGGTGTATGCCCAGCGGTTGCAGCAGGAGGAACGCTACGATCACGCCGTGCTGGCTTATCAACGAGTCTTGGAGACCGACCCTTACAGCCGCACCGCCAACATCCAATGCACCGCGGCCCTCGCGTTGAACGGCGGAGGCGACCGGCTTGCCAGTTTTCTCACGCACCTGATCCAGCTCGATCCGCGCCTTGCCTTGGATGTCTTTGGGCGTCCCGAAATCCAGCCGCATCTCCGGCAGGAACGGTTCCAGGCGCTGCTCAACCAGGCCAAGATCCAGTCGCTGGATTAAACACCCGCGTTGCCCGATTTCCCAAGGTCGGATTCCATTCGCGCGGTGTTCGGGAAGAAACAGCATGAGAGCCTTTACCTTTCTTACCGGCGTTGCCTTGCTTGGAGTTGTTCTGGTCGGTTGCGGCGGACCGGCCGGGCCCGTCGACCCGCAGGCCCAACGAATCAGCCAGTTGATGATGCAAGTCCGGCAAGCCCCGCCGGAGGACCGCAAGGCGGCGGCGGAAGAACTCGGCCAACTCAAGGCCCCGGCGGCCGTGCCGGCATTGCTGGCCGCCATGAGCGATTCGCAGTTCGCCGTCCGGCTGGCCGCGATGAACTCCCTCGGCGCCATCGGCGACAAAGCCGCCGTGCCGGCCTTGGTCACCATGTTGGGCGACAACAGTTCGCAACTGCGCAAGGCGGCCGTGGACGCCTTGGGGGCGATTGGCGATCCCAGTGCGCTGACCCCGCTGCTGGCCCGGTTGCAGGATGACGAAGTGGTCGTGCGCTACAGCGTGGCGGTGGCCTTGGGCAAACTCGGGCCCACCGCGCTGACGGCCTTGTTGAAGACGTTGCAGGAAGGCAGCCCGGTGGAACGGGCCGGGGCGGTTTACGCTCTCGGTGGCATGCGCCAGGACGCCACCACCGACGCCATCCTCGCCGCTCTGGGCGATCCCAACCTGACCGTGCGCCGCAACGCCGTGGACGCGCTGGGCCGCGCCAAGAATGACCGGGCGGTCCCGGTGTTGGCGGGGTTGCTCGCCCAACCGTTGACGACTGCCGACCGCACCCGTTACCGGGCGCAGAGCCAGGAAGAGCTGACGGAGAAAACATTGAAGGAAATCGGGGCGTTGCTGCGCGAACGGGAGGCCAGCCGCGCGATCCCGACCGGCGGCACCTATCCCCATCAAGCCGACAAGCGGCGCGCCGTGCTCGCCGCCGAAATCCAACGCCTGGCCGCGCTGGTGGCGCCGCCGTTCAGCGACGAGAAACAAGCCGCGATCGGCGTGCTGGTGGCCGACCGGATCGGCAAGGAGCAGTTCGCGGCGTTGAGCCGGGAACAGCGCGACCTCGCCGTCACCAAGGAACTGATGTTCCTCAACGACGTCGTCAAGCCGCCCGACAGTTCCGAGAAGGACGAGCAGTTGGTCCAGATACTGGCGCGCCGTGCGGCTCGCGATTGGTGGGAGAAGCTCGAGACCAAAGGCCAGGAAGCCGAGATCCGCAAAGAGCTGGCCCGGCGCTTGGAAGACCAGCTCAAACACGAGGAAGTCGAAATGCGCCAAGCCGCGGCCGGTGCGCTCGCCGCGATTGGGTCGCCGGTGGCCATCCAATCGCTCGTTGCCGCGCTCGGCGGAAGCGACCGGCTGGCGCGCGCGGACGCCCAAGGCGCCCTGCAAACGATGGGCGCGGCGGCCATCGCGCCGTTGACGCAGGTGGTCATCACCAAGGAATACCCGGTCGAGGTGCGCGGTCGTGCCATGGATCTCTTGACGGCCGCGGTTGAGAATCAGGGCGGGGGACGACACAAGGACGGCCCGATTGTCGCCGCCGGTAAGGATGAACTCAGCACCGCCATGCTCGCGGTGCTCAATGCGGGCGCAGCGGATGCCCAACTCAAGGCCGCCGAAGTGCTGGCGCGCCTTGGTACGGCGACACCGGCCGTCATCGCGCCGTTGTTGCAGGCCCTGAAAACAGGTGATCTGCGACTGCGCTGCGCCGCGGCCAAGTCGTTGGGTTTGCTCCGCGACAAATCAACGGCCGATGCCTTGCTGGCGGCCTTGCAGGACCAGGAGAGCGCGGTTCGTGGCGCCGCCGCCGAGGCGCTGGGACAGCTCGGCGACAAACGGGCGGCGCAGCCGGTAATGGAAATATTACGGACGGCGCTCGCGGCGGATGACAAAGATTTGATCTTGGCGACGACCCGCGCGCTGGGCCGCTTGGAAGTGAAGGAAAGTGTGGAACTGATCCTTCCGTTGGTCCAGCGGACCGGTAAGGATGAACGCGACATGGCCGGCACGGCGGCAACCGCGCTGGGCCGGATTCGTGACCCGCGGGCCGTCGATGCGTTGGTGGGGTTGATGCTCACCAATTTGTGGGGCCCGTGCTTCGATGCCGCCCGGGCGCTTGGCCAGATCGGTGACGCGCGCGCCGTTGAATCGCTTGAATCGCTGGTGTTGCGGGTCAACCCCAGACCGTTCCCGGAATTCCCCGCGGTCGCGCTCGAAGCGCTCGGCAAGATCCGCGACGGCAAAGCTGTCCAAGCCTTGTTCAACGTCCTGAAGGCGCCCGACAACGCGACGCACAAGTTCGCCGCCGAGGCATTGATTGCCCAGGGCGAGACGGCGTTGCCGGTATTGATGCAGGTCTTGGGGGAAGAGGACGAGAAGATGCGTGGTTTGGCCGCGCAGATACTGGGTTACATCGGCCAGCCCGCCATCGAGGCGCTGGTCACGTTCACTGCCAATCCGCCCCATACCGGCGGGCTCTCGGCCGCGATTTATGCGCTCTCCTCCATTCGCGATCAACGCGTCGTCGAACCGCTGGTCGGTCTCCTCAAACACGAGAATGCCGGCATCCGCGCCAATGCGGCGTGGGCGCTGGGTTTCAGCAATGACAAGCGGGCTCTGGAAGCGTTGCAGGTTGCTGCGGAAACGGACGCCGAGCCGAAGGTCCGCAGCGCAGCAGCCAGTGCTCGGGAACGCGTTCAGGGCGATCTCGCCAACGCCGCCGCCAGCACAGCGCAGCGGTAGCCAAGGAGTCAGCGCGCGCCGCGCGGCTCAGAGGTTCGGGTCGAGGCAGATGACGACGGAAAACCCCGTGGTGCCACCGGCGTTTTCGAGCTTCACGAGCATGCGGTTGTAGCCCTGCTTGAAGCGAATCTTCCGGTAATCCTGGTTCGGGGCCCACTGTTTGACGTTCTTGCCGCTGGCGTAGACCAGTTTGCCTTCGAGCCAGACCTTGCTGTAATCATCACTGCCGAAGGAGACCCAGAGCTCCTGGTCCCGGTCGCTGTAGATCTCGGTGTAGGAGTACCAGATCGCGTAACGATCGTTGTCCTCGGCGGGCGGCTCAATGCGGACGTAGCGGGTGAACCGGTATTTCCAGTGGATGCGCCGACCATTCTTGCCGGCGTAAACCGCGCCGAGATCAAGAACGTCCTCGGGTGGATATTTCTTGTCGAGGTCCTCGAGGTTCTGGCGGCCGGGATGCGAGAACGGGCCGATGATCCACCAGCTGTCGATGGACATCCATTCCGCTTTCTCGCCATCGGCGGCCACTTTGCGGGCAAAAACAGGGGAAACGTCGAACTTGCCGGGCGTGCCGGCGTGCATCATCTCGTGCGGGAGCAGGACGGCGCCGACGTAGGGTTTGCCTTCGTCAAATTGCGCGCCGCCGCGTTGCGCGCCTTCGAGGTCGCCGACTTCCCACTGGATCATGCCGATCGCGGTGTCTTCGCCCATGATGGCCTTGGCCAGCAGCAGGAGACGCTCGTTGAAGGCGACCATTTCCTTGGCTTCCATGTCGGCATCGATCAGCGCTTTCTTGAAGGCATCGAACTTGCCGTCGCGCATCGTCGTGATTTCCGCTTCGATGGCCGCGCGGTTCATCGCGATGCGTTCGGGTTTGGCGATGCGGTTGACCTCCAGCGCCTTGCTGACCGGCAGGTATTGGCGACCGGCCATGTCGAGACCGCGGACGCGTTCGTAACCTTCAATGGCCACTGTCTCCGTCGTGGCGCAATCGTCATAGAGCTGGCTGACGTTCCTGTTGGCCTTGCTGTAGTTCGGGTTGACCGGCAGCGCCGCCGGCGTGGCGTCCACCAGCTGCGGATCTTTTTCCTGGATCTGCTTGAGCCGGGTGCCTTGGAGACGGCCGAGCTCGGTCACGATGTTGTTGAGCCGCGTGGCGCTGTCGCCCAAGGAGCGTTCGTATTTCCCGAGCAATGTCTGCTGCAGTTCCTTGATGCGCGCCTTGTCCACCTCGGGCACCAACAGGTCGGGTGGGTTCAAGGAGAAGAGCCATTCGCGCAAGGGCGAGAAGTAGATCAGCGCGCCGATCACAGCGGCGTGTAATGTGATGGAAATGACCCACCAGGCGGTGGTGCGCTTTTTCTGGGGATGCGGGAGCACGTTGGCTAATCCGTCCGGGTGCGGACCCCGATGTTCTTGATGTTATAGAGCTGGCACAGGTCCATGATCTTCGCCATGTGGAACACCTTGGCCTGCCGGTCGGCATCGACGCGCACACGGGTGTCCGGCTCGCTCTCGGCGATGTATTGCAGGCGTTTGGTCAGTTCCTGGTCCGACAGAATCGCGTCATTGCCGAGGAACACCTTGCCTTCCCCGTCGATGGTGATGATGAGTTCCTTCTTCGGCGCCTTGGCGATCTTGGAGTAGGCGGCGTGGGGCAGGTCGATCTGCAGTTCCTTGTGCGGCTTGCGCAGGCTGGCCGTCACAATAAAGAAAATCAGCAGCAGGAACGAGATGTCCATGAAGGAGGTCAACTGCACTTCCACGCCTTCTTCTTCGTCGCGTCGAATGAGCATGGGTGTCTCCTACTCCTCGTCTTCCTCGACCAGCCAGGCATCGATCAAATCGCTGGCTGCCACTTCCAGTTCATCGGCAAACTTGTTGGTGCGGGTCTTGAAGAAGTGGTACGCCGCCAAGGAGGGCATCGCCACCGCCAGGCCCACGATCGTGGTCATCAACGCCTTGGCGATTGAACCGGCGAAGATGGACGGATCGCCATGTTCGCCGAGCAGACGAAAGGTCTCGAAGGCTTCCATCATGCCCACGAC
>JBFZFE010000148.1:0-7867 GCA_041306525.1 Verrucomicrobiota bacterium
CTTTGCTGATGACACCGACAACTTGGTGTTCGACGGCATGTGGTTCGCCCGTGAGGCGCGCCCCGGCCGCCTCACGATGGCCGCCGCCGCCGAACTGACGGGCGATGCTGTTGGCGTCGAGATTGGCATTCTTGGAGCGGATGCTGATGCGGATCTTACCGGCTTCGGCATTGGCCAACTCCTCGAACAGCACCGCAACAACCACCCCTTCGATGGCGCGGGCGTAATCGATCAGGCCCTCGGTGTCTTCGCGCTTGGCGCCGGTCTGCTGGTACATCTCGTTGGTGATCCAGTAATAGGCGATGCGGTTGCGGTCGGCGAGGGTGAGGTCGGCGAGGGCGCGCTGGAGCAGTTGCAGGCGCGCGTACGGGTAGCTCTCGTAGATGTGCCGGGAAAGTTCGCCGACATTGACACCGGCCTGAACCAGTTCGGCGGCCACGTTGAGGCATTCGGCCGTGGTGTTGGAATAAGCAAACGAGCCGGTATCGGTCGAGATGGCCGCAAACAGGCAGGTGGCAATGTCGCTGGTCAGCGTGAAGCCACCGGCCTTGACCAGTTGGAAAATGATCTGGCCCGTTGCCGGTGAAGTGGGGACGATCCAGTTGATCTCGGCGAACTTTTCGTTGCTGACGTGGTGATCGATGTTGATGAAGTGCTTGTGCGCCTTGATGCGCTTGGTCGCCACACCCGCCCGTTGCCAGCTCGCGGTATCAACGGCAATGACGACGTCGAATTCCTGCGGTTCGGCCGGCGGATGCTGGACGAGGTGGCTGTGCGGCAGAAACACGAACTTGGCGGGCACCGGGTCGTCATTCCAGACGGTGACATCCTTGCCGAGGTCCTTGAGCAGGAGCGCGACAGCGAGTTGGGAGCCGAGGGCGTCGCCGTCGGGCCGGTAATGGGTCAGGATGAGGAACTTCTGGTTTTGGCGCAGGACTTCAGCGATGCGCAACGCGGGATCACTCATTAGGTGGGTCTTTATCCAATTCGGCCAACAGCTTCTCGATGCGCTGGGCGTGCGACTCCGTTTCGTCGAGGAAGAACTTCAGCTTCGGCGTGTACTTGAGGATGACGCGCTGGGCGAGCTCATGCTGGATGCGGCCATGATCGCGTTCGAGCGCGGCGAGGGCGCGTTGCTGTTGTTCGGGGGTGCCGATCACGCTGACGTGAATGCGGCCTTCTTGGAGATCGGGGGTGATGTCGGCGGAGGTGATGGTGACAAAACCACAATCCCGCAGGTTCAACCCTTGCAGGATCTCGCCCAATTGGCGTTTGACCAATTCACAAACTCGTTCAATGCGCCGATTGCTCATGACTCAGCCCGACTTTGTTTCGACAGAGGAAACTACAACGTGGCGGCAACCTGTTCGACCGTGTAACACTCCAAGATGTCGCCCGGCTGAAACTCATTGAAGCCGTCCAGTCGCAAGCCGCATTCGGTGCCGGCCTTGACTTCCTTCACGTCGTCCTGGAAATGCCGCAAGCTGGCGATCTTGCCTTCGAACTGCACGGCCTTGCGCCGCAACACGCGCACGCGCGCGGAGCGGGTGATGCGCCCGCTGTTGACGAAACACCCCGCGATGAGCGGGCCCTTGGTCAACTGGAACATCTGCCGCACTTCAGCGCGCCCGACAATCGTTTCCTTCGCCTCCGGTTCGAGCATGCCTTCCATGGCTTCCTCGACCTGCTCGATCAACTCGTAGATGATCGAATACAACTTGATCTGCACATCTTCACGCTTGGCAACATCCGTCACGCCGCTCTCGGCCTTGACGCGGAACCCGATGATGATCGCGTCCGACGCACTCGCCAGCAAGACGTCGTTCTCCGTCAGGTTGCCAACGGCGGCGTGCAGCACTTCGAGTTCAATCTTCTCGCTCTTCAGTTTGCTCAGTGAATCCACGAGGGCTTCCAGCGAGCCCTGCACGTCGGCCTTCAGCACAATGCGCAGTTTCTTTTTCTCGCCTTCCTCCAGTTGATTGAGCAAGTCCTCCAGACGTGTCCCACGACGCGTCCCCGCGTCGGCGGAAGCGTTGGCCGCGCGTTCGGCGAGTTGACGCTGCTCGCACTCCTCGCGGGCCTCCTTCTCGTTCTTCATGACCTGGAACTCAGCGCCGGCCTCGGGCAGGCCGTTGAAGCCGACGATCTTGACCGGCTGCGCGGGTAAAGCTTCCTTCACGCGCTTGCCCTTGTCGTCAATCAACGCACGCACCTTGGCCATGAACGGACCGCAAACCAGCGCATCGCCGGTCTTCAGCGTGCCCTTGCGGACCAACACCGTCGCCGTCGGCCCCATGCCGGGTTCCATCTGCGCCTCAATGACGTTGCCGCGGGCCGGTCCCTTCGGATTGGCCTTCAACTCCATCATCTCCGCCTGCAGCAAAATCATGTCCAGCAACGTGTCGAGGTTCTTCTTGGTCGTCGCCGAGACATCCACCGTGATGACATCGCCGCCCCAGGACTCGGGGTTCAGGCCCTGCTCCTGCAACTGCTTTTTCACCCGGTCAGGATTGGCGGCCGGCAGATCGCACTTGTTCACCGCCACGATGACCGGCACCTTGGCCGCCTTCGTGTGGTTGATGGCTTCCAGCGTCTGCGGCATCAGACCGTCGTCCGCCGCCACCACCAGGATCGCGATATCGGTCACATTCGCCCCACGGGCACGCATCTTCGTGAATGCCTCGTGACCGGGCGTGTCGAGAAATGTGATTGTCTTGCCATCCGGCAATGAAACCACACTCGCACCGATGTGCTGGGTGATCCCGCCGCTCTCGCCGCTGACCACATCTGTCTTGCGGATTGCATCGAGCAAGGAAGTCTTGCCATGGTCAACATGTCCCATGACGGTGACAATCGGGGACCGGAAAGCCAAGTCTTCCGTCTTGTCGCCGGCTTCGAGCACGACGACTTTCTTCTGTGGCGGATGCGCCATCCCGGCGCCACGGTCGCGTTTTTCGAGTTCAAAGAGGAAACCGTAGCGTTGACAGATCTTCTTCGCCACGTCTTCGCCAATGGTCTCGTTCAGGTTGGCAAACACGTTCAACTGCATCAACTCCGCCAGGAGCATGTGCGGCTTGACGCCGACGCGGCCCGCGAGGTCGCGAACCACCACCGGGGGCTTCATCTGAATGACTTTGTTGCCCTTCTCGTCAAGGACCCACGGCGGCGGGGGCGCCACGGGTTGGGCCGGTGTTGGCGCAGGCGGCCGCGGCGGCTGTGAAACAGGCGACGGCGCCGGTCGCGCAGATTGAATGGGCGCGGGCGGCTGGGGCTTGGCAACCGGCTTCGGGGGAGTAATCACCGCGATTGGCTTCGGTGCCGGTGGCGGCGGGGCGGGAACGGCAATCGGCGGCGGCACAGGGGCTGGCGGCGCCACGGGTTTCGCGACCACCGGGGGCGCGACAGGTGCCGGCGGGGCAACGGGAGCGGCCACGGGCGCGGGTGCCGCCACAGGCGCAGGTGCGACGGGCGGTGGAGCTACCGGGGCGGGAGCCACGGGCGCGGGTGCCGTTACGACGGGAACTGCTGGTTGCGGCGGCGCAACCGGGGCGGGAGCGGGGGTGGCAACGGGTGCCGGCTCGGGTACCGGTGCCGGCGTGGGGGTGGCGGGTGTTTCCGGGGCTGGAACATAGCCGTATTCCTGCTCGATGGACTCGGCCGTGATCTTGTCCACGGTGCTGGAATGGCTTTTGACCGGATAGTTCATGGCACGAAGCTTGTCGATCATCTCCTTGTTGGAGAGACCGCAATGCTTCGCTAAATCGTGGACGCGGATACTCATTGGTTCGCTGTACTACCCTCTCGCCGTTCTTGTTCCACCACGACGGCGTCATGCACCATCTTGGCCTTTTCTTCCCCGAGAATTTCAATCAGATCATCGACGTCAGCCGTCAACAGGCCCTCGACGGAATGGAACCCGCTGTTGACCAACATCTGGGCGGTCTCGCGGTCCATGCCGGGCAGCCCGGCCAAGGTTTTGACAGCGAGCGCCACCTTCTGCTCAAAGCCCATCTCGGCGGTCTCGATCTTCTCAATGTCCACGCTCCAGCCGGTCAGCTTGGCTGTCAGCCGGGCGTTCTGGCCCTTCTTGCCGATGGCCAGCGAGAGCTGCTCGGCGTCCACGATGATCTTCACGTGGTGCCGGGCTTCCTGGATCTCCAAGGTTTTCAACTTCGCGGGGGCCAGCGCATTGGCGATGAACTGGCGGATATTGGGATCCCAACGAATGATATCGATCTTCTCGCCGCTCAACTCGCGGACGATGTTCTTGACGCGCATGCCGCGCATGCCAACACAGGCCCCGACCGGATCCACCTTTTCATCGCGTGAATGGACCGCGATCTTG
Organism: Verrucomicrobiota bacterium; assembly: GCA_041306525.1. Classification (GTDB taxonomy): domain Bacteria; phylum Verrucomicrobiota; class Verrucomicrobiia; order Palsa-1439; family Palsa-1439; genus JBFZFE01. The sequence goes on from JBFZFE010000148.1 coordinate 4,346, forward strand.
GTCCGGTAACCCGCTTCGCGGGCAATGGCTTTGATCTCCACTGTCTTGTCGGCGATTTCACTGACTTCCAGTTCGAACATCTTGCGCACGAAATCAGGATGGCTGCGCGACAACACAATCTCCGGTCCGTGCGAGGCGTTGTCGACGCTCAAGACGTAGGCGCGAATGCGGTCGCCGGGCTGGTATTCCTCCGTGGGAACACGCTCACGACTCGGCATAACAGCTTCAATCCGACCGAGATCCACGATCACATCGCTGCGCTCGAAGCGCCGCACGGTGCCGGGGATGATGTCACCGGCACGGCCCTTGAATTCCTCAAAGACCATGTTCTTCTCGACTTGCCGGATCCGCTGCAGCATCGCCTGCTTGGCGGTCTGGGCGGCAATGCGGCCAAAGCCGGCGGGGGTGACTTCAATTTCGATGCTCTCGCCGAGTTGGGCGTTCGGGATGCGTTTCTTGGCTTCCGTCAGCGACATTTCGTCGTGCGGGTTGGTGACGTGCTCGACGATGACGAGCTTGGCCAGCGCGCGGATGGCACCGGTTTTGCGATCGATCTCGATGCGCAGTTCGCGGGAAGGCCCGACGCTTTTCTTTGACGCCTGCAAGAGCGCCTGTTCAACCGCCTGCAGGAGGGTCTCCTTGTCGATGCCCTTCTCCCGCTGGAGGTATTCTAAAACCGCTATGAGTTCGCCGTTCATATGTCTAATTGTTCAATTGTCGGCTTTGGCTGCGTGAACCCCTTGCGGGGAACAAAAAAGTGGGTTTTGCATACCCACTCGTTCACACGGCCAATGCTTCGGCCGAAACTATAGGTAAAGCACCGGGGTCGGTCAAGAGCTATTCCCCACAAAGCCGAAGTGCGAATTGCCTCAAAAAGAATGTTACCGGCCAGAGATCAAGGGGAAATGGGGTGACCGACGGGATTTGAACCCGCGACAGCCAGATCCACAATCTGGAGCTCTACCAGGCTGAGCTACGGCCACCATCCCCGGGGGAAATTGCGCGTGAATCTCTAGCACCCCCATCGCAGCCGGTCAAGCCGTGTGTCATTTCTGCCGGTCGCGACTTTAGCATTGCGCGGGGAACGCCAGGCGCTATCCTGCCGCGCATGAAGAAATTTCTTTGCGCGGCACTGCTGCTCACCACGTTTTGCGGTGGCCAAGCCATCGCCCAAGTCGATATCGAGCATCGCCGCACGGTGCTGGTGCAGACCTCGGCGGGCTTGAACGGCGAGGAGAAACTCGGCGGCTTCGGGTTCTATTGGTTTAACGAGAACAATTATCCATGGACCAATACCGCCTTGCGCGTGATCTTCGCCGGCATCTACCTCGGCGCCGAGCTGAGCTATTTTCTGCCCGCCTGCACCAATACCGCCATCGGCATCGGCGCGGGCGGCGGGATGTTCATCGATGGCGTGACGCCCTATTTCAACGGCGAGCGTCCCTCCGCGTTGAGCTTCGATGGCGACGCAGTTGAAGCCCACGTGTTCATCAATCAAACCATTCCCAACCCCACCCCGCTCCCGCTCAACCTGCGCGCCACCTACTCGGTCAGCGGCTCCTTCTACCGGGATGCAGAAGCGGGCTTTGTGCTGCCAGAGGATATCCTGACCCAGTCCGTGCTCGCTGAATTCCGTTTCGGCGGCATCGAGCCCGGGCTTGCCAGCCTGCGCGGCGCGGAACTCTACCTCGCGGCGGACGCCAATTACCGCACCGGCTTCAGCCGCTTCGGCCCGACCGGCGCACTGTACCCCGGGGACAGCGAGTACCAACGCCTGCTCGGCTCGCTCTCGGCAAAGTTACCGGCAGGCCCGGTGACGGTCTTCGGCCGGTTGGCGGGCGGCACCGGCAACAACCTCGACCAGCTCAGCGCCTGGAAAATCGGCGGCAATCTGGTCGGCGTCGAGTCGTGGAGCTATCCCGTCCATGGCTATTACACGCGCGAGTTTCTGGCCGCCGATTTTGGCCTGGCCAATCTCGAACTGATCGTGCCGATCAGCAAAAAGCACGGCGTGCGCGGCCATTTCTACGCGGATTGGGCGGTCCTGAAACAGGTCCCGCCCGCCCAACAGGACTGGGACAACATCTTCGGCATTGGTGTCGGCGTTGGCTTCCGCGCCCCGTGGGGCATCAACACGCTGCTCACCTACGGCTACGGCTTCAACGCCGTGCGCGACGGCGACCGCGGCGGCCATGAACTCGCCCTCGCGCTGGAGAAGAGCTTCTAGCCGCGTTATACTCCGCGCCGTGAATCGCATTCGCCTCCTCTCCGAGCACGTTGCCAACCAAATCGCAGCCGGTGAGGTTGTCGAGCGGCCTGCTTCCGTCGTCAAGGAATTGGTCGAGAACGCACTCGACGCCGAGGCGCGCCGCATCACCATCGCCGTCAAGAACGGCGGCCGCACCGCGGTCGTGGTCACCGACGACGGCTTTGGGATGAGCCGCGATGACGCGTTGCTCGCGCTCGAACGCCACGCCACCAGCAAGATCACCAAGGCCGAGGATCTCCATGAGATCAGCACGCTCGGGTTTCGCGGCGAGGCGGTCCCAAGCATCGCGGCGGTGTCGCGCTTCAGCCTGACCAGTCGGGAACGCGGCGCGCTCAGCGGCACGCAGATCGAGATCGCGGGCGGCAAGATCATCTCCGTGCAGGATACCGGCGCCGCCGAGGGCACCGTCATCGAGGTGCGGAATCTGTTTTTCAACCTGCCGGCCCGTCGCAAGTTCCTCCGCTCGATCCCGACCGAGACCGCACACATCGAACACATCGTCACGCTCTGCGCGCTCGGCCATCCCAACGTCGCTTTTCGCCTGACCGTGGACGACCGGGAAGTGTTTCATCTCGCCGCGGCCGGTAAGCTGCTTGACCGGCTGCGCGAACTGCACGGACAACAGCTCTGTGACTCGTTGCTGCCGGTAAGCTTCGAGCGGGATGACATCAAGGTGACCGGCTTGATCGGCAAACCTGGCACGAGCCGCAGCGACCGCAGCCAGCAACACGTCTTCGTCAATGGCCGGCCCGTGGACAGCAAAGGCATCAACTATGCCCTGCGCGAGGGCTATCACACCGCGTTGATGCGGGGCCAGTTCCCGGTGACCTTCCTGTTCGTCGAGGTCAACCCCGCGTTGGTGGACGTCAACATCCACCCGACCAAGCGCGAAGTCCGTTTCCGCGACGAGTACGCGGTCCGGCAAGCGGTCATCGACGCCGTCCGCGTGGCTGTCGAACCCAAAGGCCCCGTCGCGCGTCCCTTGCCGGCAACCATGGCGGGCGCCGTCGAGTTTGCGAATCCTGCCGCCATCACACCGGTTTCTGTTGTGGGAGCGGCGTCCCCGCCGCGACCGGTCTCAGCGCAGCCAACGCCGAACCAAACCGCCCCCCCCATTTCCCCCACCCCCGCGCCGTCACTGCCGCTGGCGGAAATCCAGACTGAGGAGGGCAAGTGGCGCATCCTCGGCGTGCTCAGCGATTTGTACGTGCTGGTCGAGTCACCGGAAGGTCTCGTGCTCATGGACCAACACG
>JBFZFE010000149.1:0-3519 GCA_041306525.1 Verrucomicrobiota bacterium
GGGATCGGTCCCGTGAGCCTCGCGGCCGAGGCGGTGCGGCGGTTGGATTTCCAACCTTGAGGATGGGTTGGCCCGGCGGTGGTTCGTGGCCGCCGGCGCGCGCGCCGCGTTGACTTTGGCGGGGGAAACGGGGATAGAAGCGGGCACCATGAATCGTTGGCTGTTTCTCCTCAGTCTGGGCGCGCTCCTGTCGGCGGCGCGCGCGGAGTTGCCCATTGATCTGCCGACCGACACGCCCACCAACCGGCCCGGCCCCGGTATCAACGTGCCGGCGCCGTTGCGCACGGAAGAGCCAACCAACACCGTGGTCATCCCGCCGGCCCCCAAGGCAAACCTCCCCCCGCTGCCGCCGCTCAAGCGCGTGTCGCTGCCGGCCGGTGGCCAGGACAGCCTGACGTTTACCAACGGCGACTATTTTGCCGGCACCTTGGCCGGCTTCGAGGACGGCGTGATCCGCTGGCAGTCGCCGGCCTTGAAAGAACCGATCCGGTTTCGCACGACGGGACTGGACGAAGTCGCCTTGGCGCCACGCGCCGAGACCAAAGGCGCCGGGACACCGGGCTGGCTGGTGTGGCTGGCCGACGGCAGCCTCTGGCCGGCGCGGCAGGTGACGGTTGAAACAGGGCACGTCGTCGCCGACCTCGCCCACGTCGGCAAGGTGCGACTGGAACGGCAACACGTCGCCTCGTTGCGGCGGGGCAGCGAGCTTGTCCCGCTGGGCGACGCGCCGTCCTACGCGCCGTCCCCGGACGATCACGGGCAAGCGCTGCGGTACCGGGACACGAAGTTGCCGGACCCGTTGTTGCTGGAGTTTCCGTGGAAGGGCGACGAGGGGGCGCCGATCAACCTGCTCGTGTTCGCCGGCAAACCCGAGAACTTGAACCGGTCCCGCGGCTGTTTCCACTTCAACTTCTCCCAGGGCGCCGCGCGGGTCGTCTTGATCACGGATGAAGCCGGTGGGCATATGATGGCCACTCTGTCCGGGCCGGTCACGAACCGCACCGCGCGCCCCATCTGGGTCGGGTTGGCGGTGAACCGCAAGAGCGGCGAGCTGGCGCTGTACCTCGATGGGCAACTTCACCAGCGCGGGATGTTGGTTGGGCCGCTCAACGTGCCGGACTTTGGCCTCGCGGTCGCGGGCAGCAATCCGCGGTCGGTGGTCGTCTCGCGCCTCAACGGCGATCTGAATTTGCCGGCGCCGCCCGCCGACCAGGACGCCGTGCGGTTGGCCAACGGCGATCAGTTGGCCGGCAAGCTCGAATCGGTCACGACCAATGAATTCGTGATCCAGGCGGCGACGGGGCGCCTGGTGTTGCCGCTGGAACGGCTGGCGCAGATTAGTTTCGCGCGGGGCGCGCCGGTCGCGCCGCGCGCGGACGAGGCGCTGGTCGCGCTCCACGATGGCACGGTGGTGCGGGTCGTCTGGCAACGGGCGGATGCGCAGAGTGCCGTCCTGCAGCACGCGGTGTTGGGGCCGGTCACGGTGCCGCGGGCGCTGTTGGCGGGAGTGGATTGCCATCCTGATCCCGTGATGGACAGTGGCCGGCGGTGGTGGGCGCAGCGGCGCGGCGGGCCCTGGGAGGTATTGGGGGGCAGATTGTTCACGTGGGGGTTCACGTTTGGGCTGGGGCGGTTCTACGACCACGTCCAGCAGCCCGGCCTGATTCACCTCCGGCCCGACAACCTGTGGCACGGCGAACTCCTCGGGATCACCAACGGCATCGTCCGCTGGCAACACCCGGCCGCGCTCGATCCGTTCGCCCTGCCGCTGGCGGACGTGCAACGGGTTTGTCCGCCGCTGCGCCCGCTGCCGGTCACGCCCGTGGCGGACCGGGCGACCGTGGTGCTGGCCAACGGCGACGTGATCAGCGGCCGGCTCGCGCCGGGCGAGGACGACGCCGTGCGCGTCACGCCGTGGTACTTGGGACCGCTGGTCATCCCGCGCGGGCAGGTCGCCCGCCTGACGCCCCACGCACCCGTGCCCGATGCCTTGCGGTGGGACGCGCGGCTGACCGATGGCGCGCTCTGGACGGACACGACGCCACCGACCGACCCGATGCCCGACCGTCTCCGGCTGGACGTCGAGGCGGTCTGGGGCGAACGCTCGCCGGCGGTGAACGTGAAGTTCTACCAGGATGAGACCACGTATCTGTTCACGACGTTCCAGTTGCACGGCATTTGCCTCAACTCGCGGGTCGCGAAACAATCCGTCTCGACCAATACCCCCGGCGTCGCGCTGACCAACATCGCGCTGGGCGGTTGCGCGACCGTGACGGTCCTGGCCGACCGGGCGAACCGCCATTTGCGGATGCTGGTGGACGGTCATCCCGCCGGCGAATGGCGCGGGCCACACCTGGCGGCGCTGACCGGTCGTTTGTCCATTGCTCCCGGGTATGGGACGGGCGTGGCGCTGCGGCACATTGTCCTGCGCGAATGGCGCGAGGACCCGGTGCCGGTGCCGGGCGAGCGGCTCGCCGCGCCCGCGGCCCGCACGCCGGCCGACGCGCGCATCATCCTGCACTGCGGCGATTTCCTGACGCTGAGCGACATTGCCGCCGACGCGCAGACCGTGTCGGGCAGGCACGCCTTGCTCGGGCCAGTCACTCTGGACTTGGCGGCCGTGCGGTCGCTGAGTTGGGAGCGTCCGCCGGATGGCGTCAGACCGGCGAAGCGGTAACGGACGCCGCGCAGACCAACCAGGGCGTGTTCGGGTGTGATTGAAAGTGGTGGCCAAGAGGCCGGTGGCGCAAGCGTCCCTGCTTGCGCCACCCAGCTGTTTCTGACCACCACTTTCAATCACACTCGGCTTGTTCTCCCGCGTTGACTTTGGCAGGGGAACGGGGATAGAAGCGGGTGCCATGAATCGCTGGCTGTTCCTCCTCAGTCTGGGCGCGCTCTTGTCGGCGGCGCGCGCGGAACTGCCCGTCGAAGTGCCGATCACCGATGTGCCGAGCAACGGCGCGCCTGGCGGCATCTTCGTGCCCGGCCCGATCCACAGGGGCTCAAGCGGAACCAACGAGATCAAGATCGGCACCAAGCCGGCGCCGGTGCCGGTCCAGCGGCAGTACTCTCCAGCCACGGAGCACTGGCGGCTCATTCCCCCCGCCCGGCTCAGCAACGATGTGTTGACCCTGCGCAACCAGAACCTGCTGCCGGGCCGCTTCGCCGGCTGGGACAGCCCGACGATCCACTGGGATTATGCCGGCGCGCGCGCCCCGATCCGGTTCCGCACGGAAGGCGTCGGGCTGCTGCGGCTGGCACCGTGGCCCGACGCGCCGCCGCCGCCCGCGCCCCGCTGGGTGGTGCGGCTGACGACCGGCAACGTGTTCAGTGCGGAGGAGTTGACAGTGGACGGGCAAACGGTGGCGGTGCGCACGCGCGCGGCGGGGGCGCTGAGGATTCCGCGCGAGATGGTGGCGGCGTTCTACCACGACCCCGAACCGGGAGCGGGCAAGTTTCGCATGTTGCAGAACCTCGACGAGTGGGAACGGATTGGCGCGGCGGCGGGCCAGCGCGGCC
>JBFZFE010000150.1:0-11219 GCA_041306525.1 Verrucomicrobiota bacterium
CTGGCCAACGACATGCCGCCCGAGTTCCTGCCGATGCTGCGCGCGTTCCTCAAGGACTTCCCGGCCACGATTGCCGAAGTGGACGGGCTGCTGACGCGGAACAAGATCTTCATCGAACGCAACAAGGACATCGGCATTCTGCCGAAGGCGGCCGCGATTGATCTCGGCGTGACCGGCCCTTGTTTGCGCGGTTCAGGCGTGGACTGGGACATCCGCAAGTCGCATCCGTACGGTGGGTACGAGAACTTTGAATTCGACGTGCCGGTCGGCACGGTGGGCGATTGCATGGACCGGTATCTCTGTCGCATGGAAGAGATGCGCCAGAGCGTGCGCATCCTTCACCAGGCCGCCGACAAGATGCCGGGCGGTCCGTGGAACTCGGCCGATGCCAAGATCATCTTGCCCGAGAAGAAAGCGGTGCTGACCAAGATGGAGGAACTGATTCACCAGTTCATCCTCGTCACCGAAGGCATCAACGCGCCGCCCGGTGAGGTTTACTTCAGCGCCGAAAACCCGAAGGGCGAACTCGGGTTCTTCATCGTCAGCAAGGGTGGCGGCTCGCCGCACCGGCTGAAGATTCGGGCGCCATCGTTTGTGAATTTGCAGGCGTTGCCGTTGATGGCCAAGGGCCACATGGTCGCTGACCTCGTCGCGATCCTCGGCAGTCTCGATTTCGTGATGGGGGAGTGTGACCGATGATCGTCCCTGCGGAACTCGAACGTCACATTGACGAGATCATCACGCATTATCCGGCCGACCGGAAGCGGGCGGCGGTGTTGTGGCTTTGTCATTTGTTGCAGGAACACTTTGGTTTTCTGGGTGAAGAGCAGGTGAAGTGGATTGCCGGCAAGCTCGGGCTCGAGCCGATCAACGTCTGGGAAGTAGTGACGTTCTACCCGATGTTCACCCAGAAACCGCGCGGCAAATTTCACATCAAGGTTTGCCGGACGTTGTCGTGCGACCTTGCCGGCTGCGGCGGTATTCTCGGTCATCTCCAGAAGAAACTCGGCGTCGGCTTGGACGAAACCACGCCTGATGGCTTGTTCATGATTTCGACGGTGGAATGTCTCGCGCTCTGCGGGACCGGTCCGGCGATGATGATCAACGACGAAACCTTCGAGCGCGTCACGCCCGAGAAACTCGACGTTATCCTCGAACGGATTCGCACGACCGGTAAGCTCGCGGAGGAGCCGTTGCCGCCGCCGCAACCGGCGCATCCGTTGGAGAAACGCGTGTTGCTGGCCAACATCACCAAGCCGGGTTACACCGGTTCGTTGGCCGACTACGAGCGCGAGGGCGGCTACCAGGCGTTGCCGAAGGCGCTCGCGATGAAGCCCGAGGAGATCGTGGCGGCAGTCAAGGACAGCGAGATTCGCGGCCGCGGCGGCGCGGGGTTCCCGTGCGGGTTGAAGTGGAGTTTCCTCGACAAGAAATCTGGCAAACCGATTTACCTGGTCTGCAATGCGGATGAATCGGAGCCCGGCACCTTCAAGGACCGGCAGTTGATCTATTACGATCCGCATCAACTGATCGAAGGCATGGTGATTTCCTGTTACGCCGTCGGGGCGAAGGTCGCGTACATCTACATTCGCGGCGAGATGCCGCTTGGCGCGAAGATTCTCATCAAGGCCATCGAGGAAGCGCGCGCGAAGAATTACCTCGGCAAGAACATCCTCGGCAAGGGCGTTGACGTGGAGATCTACGTTCATCGCGGCGCCGGGGCTTATATCTGTGGCGAAGAGACCGGCTTGATCGAATCGCTGGAAGGCAAACGGGCCTACCCGCGCATCAAACCGCCGTTCCCGGCCATCGTCGGTCTGTTTGCCTGTCCGACCGTGGTGAACAATGTCGAGACACTGAGCAACGTTCCGCACATCGTCAACAACGGCGCCGCCTGGTACAAATCGTTGGGCGTGCAAGGCTCGACGGGCACGCGGTTGGTGTGCGTCAGCGGCCCCGTGAAGAACCCCGGCTATTTCGAGTTTGAGATGGGCAAGCTGACGATGCGCCAGTTGATCTTCGACATTTGCGGCGGGTTGAAGGACGGGCACACGCTCAAGGGCGTCATTCCCGGCGGCAGTTCGATGCCGGTGCTCAAGCCCGACCAAATTGACGTGCCGTTGGATTTTGAATCATTGCGCAAAGCCGGTACGATGGCCGGTAGCGGGGGCGTGATTGTGCTCGATGACTCGGTCGATATTGTCGAGGCGACGTTGAATGTGTCTCAGTTTTATGCCCACGAAAGCTGCGGCCAATGCACACCTTGCCGGGAAGGCACGCTCTGGATGGAAAAGATGTTGCACCGCATCCATGCCGGGCACGGTCGTCCGCAGGACGTGGACCTGCTTTATGATGTGGCTGACAACATCGACGGTAAAACCATCTGCCCGCTCGGCGAAGCCGCCGCGTGGCCGGTCAAGGCGTTCCTGACCAAGTACCGCGAGGAGTTCGAGAAGGCCTGCGCGAAGGATAACAAGGGAGGCGGGCATGTCTGAGCCTTCCATCGTGCCGCTGGAGCGGATTCAGAACTGCATTTACCTGCTGCGTGGTTACAAGGTGATGCTGAGCATTGACCTGGCCGAACTGTATGGCGTGCCGGTCAGAGTGTTGAACCAAGCAGTCAAAAGAAACGCAGATCGGTTCCCATCCGACTTCATGTTTCAGCTTACACGGCAGGAGGTTACACATCTAAAGTCACAAATTGTGACTTTAGAAATGCATTCGCCACGCGCTACTCCCTATGCCTTCACTGAGCAGGGCGTTGCGATGCTCTCCAGCGTGTTGCGCAGTCCGCGCGCGGTGCAGGTGAACATCGCCATCATGCGCACCTTCGTGCAAATTCGGGACCTGCTTTCGGCACATTCGGAGCTGGCCCGCAAACTCGCCGAATTGGAGAAGAAGTACGACGCGCAGTTCCGCGTGGTGTTCGAGGCAATTCGACAACACATCGCCGCGCCGGTGACACCGAAACAGATTGGTTTCCATGTCCGCCAACGGCGGGCAGTCTATCGAGCAGGACGAAATGGCCGATAACACAGTCAAACTTCAGATTGACGGCAAAGAGGTCGTGGCTCCGAAGGGGACGAACCTGATCGAGGCGGCGAAACTCGTGGGCGTCGAGGTGCCGCATTACTGCTATCACTCCAAGCTGGCAGTGGTGGGGAATTGTCGGATGTGCCTGGTCGAGGTCGGCACGCCGAAGCTCGATAAGGACCGTAAACCGGAGATCGGTCCCGACGGCAAGCCGGTAGTCCTGTTCCAACCCAAGCCCGCGATCGGCTGCAACACGCCGGTATCTGAGGGCATGGTCGTGTTGACGCGTTCGCCCAAGATCGTCAAGGCGCGCGAGGGCGTGATGGAGTTCCTGCTCATCAACCATCCGCTCGACTGCCCGATTTGCGATCAAGCGGGCGAGTGCCGGCTCCAAGAATTTGCGGTGGACTACGGCAAGGGCGAAAGCCGGTTCGTCGAGAACAAGGTCAAGAAACCCAAGCGCACTCCGCTCGGGCCGAAGATCATGCTCGATGACGAGCGCTGCATTCTCTGCTCACGTTGCATCCGCTTCATGAAGGATATCGCCGGTCAGGATTGCCTTGGCTTCGTCCAGCGCGGCAGTTACTCGACGCTCACCTGCTATCCCGGCATGGAGCCGAACACCAATTACGACCTCAACATCGTCGATATCTGTCCGGTTGGGGCATTGACCTCGATGGATTTCCGGTTCCGGCAACGCCCGTGGTTCCTTAAGGAAACCAAGAGCATCTGCCCGAACTGTGCGACCGGCTGCAACACGACTGTCTGGTCCCGGGAAGGCGTCGTTTACCGGCAGACACCGCGCGACAACGAAGCGGTCAACCAATGCTGGATGTGCGACTACGGACGCCTCAACTACAAGTTCATCAACGACCCGCGTCGGCTCACCACGTCGACGGCCGGTAAGCAGCCGGTCGCGTGGACCGATGCGATCCGCCAAGTTGCCGAGAAACTTCGCAGCGTCCGAGGCCTCGCGGTTCTCGGCAGCGCGCGGGCATCGACGGAAGAGCTTTTCCTGCTCAAGAAACTCGGGGCGGCCGTGAACGAATACGTCCCGCGCACCGGTGAGCCCGACAAGTTCCTGCTCAGCGCTGATCGCAACCCGAACGCCAACGGCGCCAAGCTTACCGGCTTTGGCGACCAGCCGTCACACATCGCGGATGGGATCGCGGCCGGTAATATCAAGGCCTTGGTGATTCTGGGCGAGGACGAGATCGCGCCAGACTTGTTGGCGAAGCTTGACTTGCTCGTGGTCATCGACACGTTGCCGACCAAAGCCACCGAGGCGGCACATTTTGTATTGCCGGGGGCCACTTTCGCTGAGAAACGCGGCACATTCATCAACGGCAAAGGCCGGTTGCAGCGATTCAACGCCGCCATCCAGCCGATTGGCCGTCCCGAGTGGCAGACGCTGACGGCGTTGCTCAAAGAGATGGGCATCGCGGAGTATGATTCGATTGAGTCGGTGTTCGCCGAGATGGCGCGCAGCCTACCGGCATTGGCGGGGCTGAACCTCTCGAAGATTGGTGATCAGGGCATGGAGGTGAAGTTGGGATGAACCTCGAATTCCTTCTCATCTCTGTCCTGAAAATCGCAGCGGTTATCGGGGTGACGCTGACGATTGTGGCTTACACCGTTTTGCTGGAGCGCTGGGTCTGCGCTTGGATGCAGGACCGGTTGGGGCCGAATCGCGTCGGGCCGTTCGGGCTGCTACAGCCGTTGGCGGACGGGCTGAAGTTCGTTTTCAAGGAAGACATCACGCCGCTGCACGTGAACAAGTTCTACTACCTGATTGCGCCGATGATCACGATGGTGCCGGCGTTGTTGAGTCTCGCGGTGATTCCGTGGGGGAGCGTCCTGCCAATCGGGGAGCGCATGATACCGGCAGTGATCGCCGACTTGAACATTGGGATCTTGTTTGTGTTCGCCATCTCCTCGCTGGGTGTGTACGGCATTGTGCTGGCGGGTTGGTCGAGCAATTCGAAATACCCGTTCCTGGGCGGGATCCGGTCGAGTGCGCAGATGATTTCTTACGAGGTCTGCCTCGGGTTGAGCGTGGTGCCGGTGTTCATGCAGGTCGGCGCGTTGAGTCTGGGACAGGTGGTCGGGTATCAAGCCAACAACATGTGGCTGATCTTTACCCAACCGTTGGCGGCCTTCATTTTCCTCGTGAGCGGTTTTGCCGAGACCAACCGGCTGCCGTTCGACTTGCCGGAAGCCGAGCAGGAACTCGTAGGCGGTTATCACACCGAGTACAGCTCGATGAAGTTCGCGATGTTCTTCCTTGGCGAGTACGCCGCAATGTTCGTGGTGTCGGCGTTGACGGTGACGCTGTTCCTGGGCGGCTGGTCGCTGCCGTTCGCGCCGTTCAACGCCCCGGCAACCTCGCTGGCGGTGGGTTTGGCGCACATCGGGGTGTTCCTGGCGAAGGTGTTTTGCATGTTGTTCCTGTTCATCTGGGTGCGTTGGACGCTGCCCCGGTTTCGTTTTGACCAGTTGATGGCGCTGGGTTGGAAGGTGTTCATCCCGCTGACCATCCTCAACATCTTCGCGACCGGCGTGGTGCTGGTCCTGTGGGGGAAATGATGCAAGTCAAACGCCCACAACTCAGTTTCTGGGAGAAGACCTACATCCCGCAAATCCTGAAGGGGATGTGGCTGACGCTGAAACATATTCCGCAGAAGAAGTTCACGCGCCAGTATCCCGAGGAGAAACCGCCGTTGTACGGGGAATACCGGGGCGCGCCGACGTTGGTGAAGGATCCGCAGGGACGCGTCAAATGCGTGGCGTGTCAGCTTTGCGAGTTTGTGTGTCCGCCCAAGGCGATTCGGGTGATTCCTGGCTCGCGCGAGCCGGAGCGGGCCGATGCGAACGTCGAGAAGGAACCGGATGATTTCATCATCGACATGCTCCGCTGCATTTACTGCGGCTATTGCGAGGAAGTCTGTCCCGAGGAGGCCATTTTCCTGAAGCGCGACTTTTCTGTCTCCGGTTACAAACGGGAGGAATTGCAGTTCCACAAGCCGAAGTTGCTCGAACTGGGCGGGGTCCATGAGGACAGCCTGTGGAAGTGGAAGTACAAGGGCGCGCCGCCGCCTGATGCGCCTGCGGCACCGGAGCGGCAACCGAAATGAGCGTGCACGATTCATTGTTCTGGTTCTTCAGTCTCGCCATGCTGTTGTGCGGCGTGCTGGTGATTGCCAATCGCAACCCGGTGGCCAGTGCGCTGTCGTTGGTGCTGCTGTTCTGTTTCATGGCGGGGTTGTTTATCCTGTTGGAGGCCTTCTTCCTCGCGGCGATCCAGATCCTGGTCTATGCGGGCGCGGTGATGGTGCTGTTTCTATTTGTGATCATGATGCTCGACATCAAGGCGAGCGAACGCCGCAAGTTCCGCGCGTTTGGCATCGCCGGTGGGGTGATCGTGGCCGGTGCCTTCGTTTGGGAGTTGGTCCTGATCTTGCGGCAGCTCGGCAAACCGCTCGCGACTGGCGAAGTTGATTTTCAAGGCAAACTGGAGGCGGTGGTGAAGCCGTTGTTCATGAATTACATGTTGCCGTTCCAAGTTACAGCGTTGCTATTGCTGGTCGCTACCGTCGGCGTCGTGCTGCTCTCGAAGAAGGAGACGAAATGAGCGACTCGATCGGGCTCAACCATTACCTGATGGTCAGCGGACTCCTGTTCGCCCTCGGCATTGCCGGAGTGGTGTTGCGCCGCAACGCGCTGGTCATCTTCATGGCATTGGAGATGAACCTGAATGCCGCCACCCTCGCGCTGGTGGCGTTTTCGAAATACAACAAGCTCGTCGAGGGACAGGTTCTCGTGTTTTTCGTCATCGCCATCGCCGCCGCGGAGGTCGCCGTCGGCCTGGCCATCATCGTTGCCCTTTACCGGCGCAAACAAACCATCAGCGTGGATCAACTGAACTCGATGCGACTATGAACCCGGTCTGGATCATACTTTTTGCTCCCCTGTGCGCGGCGGCGCTGATCACGGTGCTGACGCGGCGCTGGCCGGCCGTCAGCGCGGCGATCTCGATTGGCGCAATTCTGCTCGGCTTCGTGCTGTCGTTGCGGCTGCTGTTCGCGGCGCAGGCCGGTGATTATCAGCCGCTCCAGGCGGTGCAATGGTTGGTGGTGCCGGGAACCTTGACGATTGAGTTCGGCGCAACGGCGGATAACCTGGCGATTCTCATGCTGCTCGTCGTAACCGGCGTCGGCGCGGCGATTCACATCTACTCGCTCGGCTACATGAAAGGCGACCCGGGTTTCTCGCGGTTCTTTGCCTGTCTATCGCTGTTCACGTTTTCGATGCTCGGCATCGTGCTTTCGAGCAACTTCATCCAGATCTTCATCTTCTGGGAACTGGTGGGCGTCAGCAGCTATTTGCTCATTGGTTTCTGGTTCGAGAAACCCAGCGCCGCCGAGGCCGGCAAGAAGGCGTTCCTCGTCAACCGCATCGGCGATTTCGGCATGATGCTTGGGATTCTGCTGCTCTGGGGCCTGACCGGCACGTTCAACTTTGCCGACCTGAAGGCAATGAACCTGTCGACCCTGATCCCTGCTGGCACGCTCGCCCTGATCGGCGGTTTGATCTTCTGCGGCGCGGTCGGCAAGAGCGCGCAGTTCCCGTTGCACGTCTGGTTGCCGGACGCGATGGAAGGTCCAACCCCGGTCTCCGCGCTGATTCATGCCGCCACAATGGTCGCCGCGGGCGTGTACATGCTTTGTCGCGTGGCCTTCCTGATTTTGCCCAGCGAATTTGCCATGACATTGATTGCCTGGATCGGCGGCATCACGGCATTGATGGCGGCGAGCATCGCGATTGCCCAGAACGACATCAAACGTATTCTCGCTTACTCGACCCTCTCCCAGCTCGGTTACATGGTCATGGCTGTGGGCTTGGGCGGGCCGACGGAGGCGATGTTCCATCTGACGACACATGCGTTCTTCAAGGCGTTGCTGTTCCTCGGGGCCGGTAGCGTCATCCTCGCGCTGCATCATGAACAAGACATCTGGAAGATGGGCGGTTTGTGGAAGAAGACGCCGATCACGTTTTGGACCTTCCTTATTGGCACCCTCGCGCTGGCAGGCGTGCCGCCGTTGAGCGGATTTTACAGCAAAGACCAGATCCTGATCCTGGCGCTGGAACAGAACAAGGCGCTGTTCGCCATCGGCGCGCTGACGGCGTTCATGACCGCTTATTATATGGGACGCGAAGTTTTCGTGGTGTTCTTCGGCAAGCCACGCGACCACCACGCCTACGATCACGCGCACGAGTCGCCACTGGTGATGACACTGCCACTGGTTTTTCTGTGTGTGCTCTCCGTCATTGCCGGCTGGGGCAACAAACTTCCGCACTTCATCAGCCCGGAAATTCAGCATCATGCCGCCCATGGCTGGCTGCTGACGGCGAGCTTGATTGGCATTCCGGTGATCGGGTTTGCCTTGGCCGCATTCATCTACGGAAAACCGACCCCCAGCGATGCGCCCGTCAAGAAGGCACTGGGACCGCTCTGGACGCTGGTCGAGAACAAGTATTACTTCGATGAGTTGTACCTTTGGATCGTGAAATACGTCCAAGGCACGATCGCGACAACCTGCGAACTGTTCGACCGCTGGATTCTCCAACGTTTCGGCATTGGCGGCTTGGCCGGCACGACCAACATGGCGGGCAAGACGCTGCGCCTGCTCCAGACCGGTAACGTCCAGAGCTACGCCTTCCTGTTCGGCTTGGGGCTGACGGTCATCATTTACTACGTGGTGGTGAAATGATGGCAATGGTGAAGGCAAGAGGCAGAATGGCCAAACGCGAAGCGACCTATGAGCCGTCGTTCCGCCAGATAGTCGGCTTGATCCAAGCGGCACGAGCCCGTGCGTTGCAGAGCGTTAACACGGAGTTGGTTGGTCTGTACTGGCAGGTGGGTGAGTTTATCGCCCGGAAACTCGAAACGGCGGAGTGGGGCGAAGGTGTGGTTGATGAGTTGGCTTTGTATCTCAAACGCCAGCGTCCTGACCTTCGTGGATTTGCTCGGCCGAACCTGTTTCGTATGCGGCAGTTCTACTCAGCTTACCGCAATGATGAAAAAGTCTCGGCACTGACGAGACAATTGCCGTGGACGCACAATGTGCTGATTTTGGCGGGCTGCAAACGTGCCGAAGAGCGTGAATTCTATCTGCGGATGGCGGTGCAGGAGAAATGGTCGAGTCGAGAATTGGAGCGGCAGCTTGCCGGGGCGCTGTTTACCCGGGCACTTTGCTCCCCACCAAAAGTCTCGGCACTGCTGAGAGAATTACATCCTGCTGCCGAGACGATTTTCAAAGACGCCTACCTGCTGGACTTCCTGAATCTTTCGCCAAGCCATTCCGAAGCGGATTTGCAGCGCGGGCTGGTGGCCAACCTGAAGAAGTTCCTCTTGGAGCTTGGTCGGGATTTCTGCTTTGTGGGCGAGCAGTACCAAGTGCAGGTTGGCGGGCAGGATTTTTACCTCGACCTGCTGCTGTATCATCGCGGCCTGCAATGCCTCGTGGATTTCGAACTGAAAATTGACGGCTTCAAGCCGGAGTATCTCGGCAAGCTGGAGTTCTATCTTGAGGCGCTTGACCGCGACGTTAAGAAACCCCATGAGCGCCCCTCCATTGGTGTGCTGCTGTGTGCGTCCAAGGACAACGAGGTCGTCGAGTACGCCTTGAGTCGGTCGGTTTCCCCGTCGCTGATCGCCGAGTACCAGACCTGCCTGCCGGCCAAGAAGCTGTTGCAGCAGAAGCTCCACGAGTTCTATGAACTCGCCCAAGCGGGCGCCAGTCATCGGCCCGGGAGGAGAAGGAAGAAATAGTGGAAATCCTGCTCACAATCGCAATTCTTTTCCCGCTGGCCACGAGCGTGGCGCTATTTGGCCTGTCGCCGAAGCGGCCGGGGGTGATCCGGTCGCTGGCGTTGTTTGCGACCGGTATCTCGCTGCTGCTGACGCTGTTTGTGTTCTCGCAGTTTGACCGGCAGGATCCGGGTTATCAGTTCGTCTTTGCCCACGAGTGGCTGCCGCAGCTGGGCATCTCGCTGAAGTTTGGTGTGGACGGCATTTCGATGACGTTGCTGCTGCTGGTCGGCATCGTGGCGTTCTGCGGCGCGCTGGTTTCGCACGAGATTCATGAACGCGAGAAGGAATACTACATCCTGTTCCTCGCCCTCACGACAGGCATCAGCGGCACTTTCTGCGCACTGGATCTGTTCTTCTTCTACTTCTTCTACGAGCTGGCGGTGATCCCGATGTACCTGCTGATCGGGATGTTCGGCTCTTTGCCAGCTGGCAAACACGGGCGGACGAAGGAATACGCCACGATGAAGTTGACGCTGTACCTGACCGCCGGCGCCGTGCTGGCGCTGATCGGGTTGCTGGCGATGTATTTTGCGGGCGGACGGACGTTCGACATGGTCGCGCTCCAGCAGAACCTGAAGCTCGGCGCGTCAACCCAGCAGTGGATCTTCCCGCTGCTGCTGTTCGGGTTTGGTTTCCTTGCGTCGCTTTTCCCGTTCCACACGTGGTCGCCGCTCGGCTACGCAGCGGCGCCGACGGCGGCTTCGATGATGCATGCCGGTGTGCTGAAGAAACTGGGAGCGTACGGCATCATTCGCTTGGCGCTGCCACTCTTGCCGGAAGGCGCGAAGGTGTGGATGGACCTGCTGGCGATTCTCTGCATCTTCAACATCCTGTATGCCGGCTGGGCGGCGTTGACGCAGCGGGACTGGAAGTTCGTCATCGGCTACAGCTCCGTCAGCCACATGGGCTACGTGATGCTGGGGATCGCGACGTTGAACGTCGTGGGCGTGAGCGGGGCGGTGCTGTTGATGTTCGCGCACGGCGTCATGGCGGCGCTGACCTTCTCGCTGATCGGTTTCTTCTATCATCAGACGCACAACCGTAACGTACCGGACATGAGCGGCTTGGCCCGCAAGATTCCGTTCATCGGCGTCTGCATGGTGATGGCGGTGATGGCCTCAAGCGGCTTGCCGGGCTTTGCCAACTTCGCGTCGGAAATCATGATCTTTATCGGTGCATGGCAACAGGGCTCGACGCTGTTCCGCATCGCGACCATCTGTGCGGTCTGGGGGATCGTGGTCACGGCCACCTACCTGCTCTGGGCAGTGCGCACCACTTTCTTCGGCCCGTTTGACGAGAAATGGAACATGCT
>JBFZFE010000151.1:0-3863 GCA_041306525.1 Verrucomicrobiota bacterium
GACTGGATGGTCGAGATGCCCATCTTGGCCATCGTTTTGACGACGCTCTTGGTGACGGCCTTGCCGTAGTTCTTGACCGCGGTCTTGTGGTCAACGTCCGGCAACAGGCCTTCCCGGATCATGTCGTCGAGCGTCTCGAACGCGAGATACGGGCAGATCGCGCTCGCGCCGTAGCCGATGAGCAACGCGAAGTGATGGACTTCGCGCGGCTCGCCCGAGTCGAGAATGATCGAGCAACGCGTCCGTGTGCCCTCGCGAATGAGATGGTGATGCAGCCCGGACACGACCAGCAAGGCCGGCATGGCCGCATGCTCGGCGTCAACGCCGCGATCGGACAGGATGATCAGGTTGTGGCCGTCCTTGATGGCCTGACGCGCCTTGGCGAAGAGTTCCTCGAGCGCTTTCTCCAAGCCGGTAGCGCCTTCGGCCGGGTTGAACAGCATCGGCAACTTCGCGGCCTTGAACGGCGGCCGCGAGATGTTCTCGATCTTGGCGAGTTCTTCCTCGGTCAGGATCGGCGTCGGCAGTTCGATGACGCGGCAACTGGTCGGCTTCGGCTGCAACAGGTTCGCCTCGGAGCCCAATCGGGTGACGGTCGAGGTGATGACTTCCTCGCGGATGCAGTCCAACGGCGGGTTGGTGACCTGCGCGAAGAGTTGCTTGAAATAGTTGTAGAGCAGTTGCGGCTTGTTCGAGAGCACCGCCAGCGGCGCGTCGTTGCCCATCGCGCCGACCGGCTGGACGCCTTCGCGCGCCATCGGGCCGATGAGGAAACGCAAATCCTCGAAGGTGTAGCCAAACGCTTGTTGGCGACGGACGATGGTCTGGTGGTCGGGCTCGACCACCGCCGGGACGGCGGGCAGGTCTTCGAGGCGGACCATGTGTTCATCGAGCCATTGCCGGTAGGGCTGTTCGCCGGCCATCTGGGTTTTGAGTTCTTCATCCGCGACGATGCGGCCCTGCTCGGTATCAATCAGAAACATGCGGCCGGGCTGGAGGCGGCCTTTTTGGGCAATGTTTTCGGGCGCAATGTCGAGGACGCCGACTTCGCTGGCCATGATGACCCGGTGGTCTTTGGTGACGTAGTACCGGGAAGGACGCAGCCCGTTGCGGTCCAGGCACGCGCCGACCTTGACCCCGTCGGTGAACGCAATGCTCGCGGGGCCGTCCCACGGTTCCTGCAGGCAGGAGTGATACTCGTAGAAGGCGCGTTTGTCGTCGGGCATGGACTCGTGATGTTCCCACGGCTCGGGGATCATCATCATCATCGCATGCGGCAGGCTGCGGCCCGACAGCACGAGGAATTCAAAGCAATTGTCGAACATCGCCGAGTCGGAGCCGTCCTCGTTGATGATCGGGAACAGTTTCTTGATGTCTTTGCCCCAGACATCGGCGGCGAGCATGGACTGGCGGGCGAACATCCAATTGACGTTGCCGCGCAGTGTGTTGATTTCGCCGTTGTGGGCCACGTACCGGTAAGGATGCGCGCGGTCCCAGCTCGGGAAGGTGTTGGTCGAGAATCGCGAGTGCACCAGCGCCAAGGCGGTTTCCAGCGACGGGTCGTTGAGCTCGGGGTAAAACTGCTGGAGCTGTTCGGACAGAAACATGCCCTTATAGACGATGGTCCGATGCGACAGGCTGCTGACGTAGAACGAGCCACCGCCCTTGATTCCCGCGTACCGGATCCCCTTCTCGGCCAGCTTGCGCACCACGTAGAGCTTGCGCTCAAACGCCAGCGCGTCCTGCATTCCCGCAGGCCGGGCAATGAACGCCTGGCGAATGATCGGTTCCGACAACCGCGCGGTCAGGCCGAGGCCGCCATCGCTGGTCGGCACGCTGCGCCAGCCGAGGAACTGGAGGTCCTCACCGGCCACGATTTCCTCAAACAACTTCTCGCACTTGTAACGTTGCCCCTGGTCGGCCGGTAAATAGATCATGCCGACGCCGTACTCGCCGGCGTTCGGCAGCGGGATGCCAACCTGGTCGCATTTCTTCTTCAGGAACTCGTGCGGCACCTGAAACAGCACGCCCGCGCCGTCACCGGTGTTGTGCTCGCAGCCGCAAGCGCCACGGTGCCGCAGGTTGACCAACACCTGCAAGGCGTCCGCCAGGATCTGATGCGACCGTCGTCCCTTGATGTCCACGACGAACCCGACGCCACAGGCGTCATGTTCGTGTCGCGGATCGTAAAGCCCCTGCGCTCGCTGCTGACTGCTCATGATAATGTTTCCTTCGTTCCGTTGGACTGCAACAACTCGAGGAATTGCTGAGTATTTGGCTGAAACTTTTTCCCGCGCCGATGGATGATGCCCAAGGGTCGCACGAAATCACCGTTGCTCAACGCCACGGCTGACAACGTGCCGGTATTGACCTCGCGGGTCAATGTCGGCCGCGGCAACAACGACACGCCCGCCCCCACCTCGACCGCCCGCTTGATCGCCTCCACGTTGTCGAACTCCAGCTCGACTGACACACTGACTTCATGCCGTTTCAGGTACCGGTCCACCTCGCGGCGAATCCCCAGACCTTTGTCGAACCCGATAAACCTCACGCCCATCAACTCGCGCGGGTTGATCGCGCTGAACTGCGCCAGCGGATGTTCCCGCGGACAGGCCACCACCATCGGTTCGCGCCGCCAAGGGATCACCCGCAGGTCGCGTCGCGCCGGCGGAAATGAAACCACTCCGAAATCCACCTCATCCCCCAGCACCCGCTCAAACACCCGGTCAGGATGCAGGTACTCGATTTGCACCCGCACCCCGGGATGAGCCTCGGTAAACGAGTGGACGCACTGGTTGATATCGCCCAAGCCAACCGAGTAAATCACCGCCACCCGCACCACGGCGCTCAACTCCTCCTGAACCCCCTTGACCGCCATCTCCAGGTCGGCATACCGCTTCACGATGTCGCAACACCCCTCATAAAAAACCCTCCCTTGCGGGGTAAGCGCAAACGGGCGATGAGAACGGTCAATCAACGTGACCGCCAGATGTCGTTCCAAGCTGTGCACCGCCTGACTGGCGGCGGATTGCAGCACGCCATTGGCTTCCGCCCCGCGGGAAAAACTCCGCAGGCGAACCACATCGCTAAAAATCTTGAGTGACTCAAGCTGCATTAGAATCTCTGATGCTATGTAACTCTCGCATGCAGGAAACTAATAGACAAACGCCGGCATCGTCAAGCTCAAGATTGACGCACATGCTGGTAACGGCGATGATGCTGGCAGAATAACCCTGAACCCACGGAGGTCCTCATGAAAGTCGTCAAGCAACTCTCCCTCTTCCTCGAAAACAAACCCGGCACCCTCGGCTCCGTCTGCCGCACCCTCGCCGGCAACCAGATCAACGTTTTCGCCCTCGCCATCTCCGACGGCGTCGATCACGCCGTCATGCGCATCGTCGTGGACGACGCCCAGAAGGCCATCCACATCCTTGGGGAACACGGGGTCATCGTCGTCGAGCGTGACGTCCTGCTGATCACCTGCCGCAACCAATCAGGCGAACTCGCCACCATCGCCCGCAAACTGGCCGCCAAGAAGATCAACATCGAGTACGTCTATGCCGCCACCGTGCCCGACGCCGAAAGCGGCGCTCTCGTCATGCGGGTCGACAACATCAAGAAAGCCCGCCAAATCCTCAAAGGCCACTGACAGCCGCTGCGGCCACCCTCCGTCAACGGCGGCAGACAGATGAGAGAATGTGACGAGAATCGACTGGACCTCTCAACCATTTCACCCTAGGTAACTGTGTGGATGCCAAACCGCTGGTTTTGATGCTGGTGGACGAATCCTGAACCGAAGCTTTTGTCGTGCGACTTCGACGGAGGAATGGATGAACGAGAATGTGACGGCGGACCAGCCGCTG
>JBFZFE010000152.1:0-5639 GCA_041306525.1 Verrucomicrobiota bacterium
AACGCTCCACGAGTTTATGGCGCTGAATCTTGCCCAAGCGCGTGCGCGGCAGGGGTTCGCGGGTGATGGCGAGGTCAACGACGCGTTGATACGAGGGAAGCTGCTTGGAGCGTTCATTGACGGCGGCGCGAACCACTTGCGCGACATCCTCGTCATTGGCCGCCTGAATCTCGCTGAGCTTGGGGACGACGAGCGCCACGAGTTGTTCGTCCTTTTGCAGGATGCCGATCTCCCGAATAAGCGGGTGTTCCTCGTAAGCGGCCTCGAGTTCGTCCGGTTGAATGTTTTTGCCGCCCGCCGTGACGATCATTGTGTTGGCGCGCCCGGTCAGGTGGAGGTAACCGGCATTGTCGAGGAATCCAAGGTCACCGGTGCGGAACCAGCCGTCATGGAACGCGTGCGTCGTTTCCTCCGGCAAGTTGCGGTAGCCGGCAAACACGTTGGGGCCGCGCGCGAGCACTTCGCCGTCGCGCAACCGGATCTCGACGCCGGGAACCGGTTGGCCGACGCTGTCGAGGTGGCCTTGGCCGGGAGGCGTCAACGTCAGCAACGGCGCGGTCTCGGTCAGCCCGTAGCCAATCGAGACGCGCCAGCCCAGCGCCTCCATTTTCCACGCGAGTGTTGGGTCGAGCGCCGCGCCGCCGGACGCCATGATGCGGACATGGGGCCCGAGTTTGCGATGGAGCGAGCCGAGCAAAACCTTGCCGGCACGGATCCGGAGCCGGCGACGAAGAAAATGGCTGGCACCAAACGCGATGCCGAAGACGCTCTTGGCCAGCAGACCGGCAGATGCCACGCGGCCTTCGATGCTGGCCAGCAAGGCCCGGTAAAGTCGCGGCACACCGAGCACAACGGTGATTTCGCCTTCGCGGAGGGCGCGCACGATTTCCGGCCCGGTCAGGGCGTGAGGCATGACCAAATGCGCGCCGAGGGCGAGCGGCATCAACATGCCGACAACGAACGGATAAACGTGATGCAGCGGCAGCGGCAGGACGAGGTGATCATCCGGCAGGACGAAACGGGTGCCGACCAGCGTCTTGATCTGGAACGTGAGATTGGCGTGGGTGAGGGGAACACCCTTGGGCACGCCCGTCGTGCCGGACGTGTAGAAGAGCGTCGCGAGGTTACCGGGTTCAACTGCCGGCAAGCTCGTCTCGGCATCGGTTTGCCAGCGCCGCCAACTGCGTGGGTCGCTGGGGGCGCCATCGAGCAGGACGAAACGCGCGTTGGTTTCAATGGCCGCGAGACGTTCGACTTGCCGGGTGGTCGTGAAAACAAGGCTGGCGGCGCTGTCGGCCAGCACATGGCGCAACGACTTGGCGCCGAGCTGGACATCGAGCGGGACGATGGTGGCGCCGCAACGCAGGATGGCGAGGCAGGCGGCGATCCATTCCGGGCGGTTCTCGGCGATGATTGCGACCTGGTGGCCGGGGCCGATTCCCTGCCGGGCAAGGCCACGCGCCAACGCCATCCCTTCCCGGTGCAGGCGCGAGAAGGGCCAAGTCTCCGCCCCTTCGCGTTGAAGCGCCATCACGGCTGGGCGTTCACCGTGCGCGGTCAGCGAGTCAACCCATTGTTGCAGCGTCTGGAATTCCGTCATCGGCCCGACCCTACCCAGAAACAGAGCGAAGGGCGAGTCGCAACGCGTTGCGGCGCGGGCGAAGCCCTTCGCTCCACTGAAGATTACCTGATGTGTGGCTACGCCGCGCGGCGATGTTGCGTGGCTCCGTTGCGGCGCTGTTGGTTGAAGCGGCGGCGAAACGGCTGGGTGCGTTGTTGCATGAGCAACTGGCGCAGCCGGTCCGCGGACAACTCCTCGGGCGCGGTGACTTCTGGAGCCGGCTTGTTTTTGGCTGCCGGGCCGCCTTCCAGCATGTTGCGCAGTTTGGTCAGCGCGGTGTTCTGGATCTGGCGGATGCGTTCGCGCGTGATCTTGAAGCCGACGCCGACCTCTTCGAGCGTGCGGGGTTGATTGCCCTTCAGGCCAAAACGTTCGACGAGAATCTGCGTTTCACGCGGTTCGAGTTGGTCGAGCATCTTGATGACTTCCTTGCGCATGGTCTTGTCATGAAGCGCCTGGTAGGGAGTCGGCATCGCTTCGTCTTCGATGATCTCGCCGAGTTCCGCTGTTTCACCGTCACTGAGCGGCGCCTGCAGACTGGCGGGGCGGACGCTGACGCGACGCAGGTGGGCGACCTTGGCGGTCGGCAGATCGAGGCGTTCGGCCAACTCATCTTCGTTGGGCTCGCGACCAAGTTCCTCGGCGAGCGAAAGCTCGGCCCGGCGCATGCGACCGATCTTGTTGACCACGTGGACGGGCAGGCGAATCGTCTTCGCCTGGTCGGCGAGGGCGCGGCGGATGGCCTGTTTGATCCACCAAGCCGAGTAGGTGGAGAGTTTTGCGCCCTTGGCGGGATCGAAACGTTCCACCGCTTTCATCAGGCCGATGTTGCCTTCGCTGATCAGATCCAGCAGCGGCACCCCCAGGCCTTCAAAATCGTGGGCGATTTTGACGACGAGGCGCAGGTTGGCTTTGATCATCAACTCGCGGGCTTTGCGGTCGCCATTTTTGATGCGGGCGGCAAGCTCGATTTCCTGTTCCGGCGTGAGCAACGGCACTTCGCCGATCTCGCGCAGGTAAATGGTCATGGCTCGTGGTGTGATTTTTTGCATAGGTCCCCTCCGACTCCTTTGGTATTTGGGTTCTTCAGTTTCAGGTAATGACGCAGCGTGCGCGCATTGCGCACCGCGTGCGCTTCCATGTCGTTGTTGAAGCAGGTGAAAACGTCGTGGCCGGTGGCTTTGACGGCAGAGCAGAACGTTTCGGGCGCCTGTTCGCGCCAGCGATCAAGTTCCGGATAAAACAGACTGCGCCAATGCCGGTAATTCCAGCCAGAGGTGCCGACCCAAAGTTGTCCATGCGTACTCATGGGCAAACGTTGCCGCCAACGAATCCTTTCCAAATGCGTCGCCTCACTCGCCTCTTTCCTGTGTTGCGCCACGGCCAAGACGGTCGCTTCGGACCTGCTTGTCACCGCAGCAATCTCGCTCGCGGCAAGACTACAGTCCGCCCCATGAACCACAATCAGGGGGGCTTCTGGTTCTCGCGTCAGGGGAAACCCTTATAGACACCTGCGCGTTCTTACCGGCAAGCCGCCGGTAGCTTCGGCAAACAACGGCGTCGCCGGTTCGGCTTGCGTTGCCTGTCGGGGAATCGCTAGACTCCGCGCCCATGAGTTTTGACATCAAGCAAGTCGTTGCGCAGCGTCTCGGCCAGAATTACGAGCTCCACGAGCAGTTCATCAACCCGACGCTGGTGAAGGTTTTCCGCACGATCGGGTTTGACCGCGTGTACGCCAAGGCCAAGGGCGCCTACATGTGGGACCAGGCGGGCAACCGGTATCTGGACATGCTGAGCGGCTTTGGTGTGTTCGGCATCGGCCGCAACCATGACGGGATTGCCAAGGTCATCAAGGACGTCCTCGATCTCGACCTGCCCAACATGGTGCAGATGGACTGTGCGTTCCTGGCCGGCGTGTTCGCCGAGGAACTGGTGAAACGTTGTCCCCCGCATCTCGACGCCGTGTTCTGCTGCAATTCGGGCACCGAGTCCGTCGAGGCGGCGCTGAAATTCGCGCGCGCCGCGACCGGCCGCAGCAAAGTGGCCTACCTCGACCTCGGCTGGCATGGGTTGACGCTCGGCTCGCTGGCCATCATGGGCAACGACGAGTTCCGCGAAGGTTTCGGCGAAATGTTGCCGGGAGTCCGTGTTCCCTACGGCGACTTGGCGGCGTTGGAAAAAGTCCTCATGCAACGCGACATCGCCTGCTTGGCGGTTGAATGCGTCCAAGGCAAAGGTGTTCGCATCGCCCCCGCGGGCTACTTGGAAGGCGCCCAGGAGCTTTGCCGCAAACACGGCACACTGCTGTTCTGCGACGAAGTGCAGACCGGGTTGGGCCGGACCGGCAAGATGTTCGCCTTCCAGCATTGGAACCTGGAGCCCGACATCATCACCCTGAGCAAGTCACTGAGCGGCGGCTACGTGCCGGTCGGTGCGATGGTGACGCGGCGCTGGATCTACCAGAAGGTGTTCAGCCGGATGGATCGTTGCTGGGTTCATTCCACGACCTTTGGCCGCAACAACCTTGCCATGGCATGCGGAATCGCGGCGCTGCACATCATCGACGAGGAAAAATTCGTCGAACGCTCCGCCGTCCAAGGGCAGAAGCTGATGGACGCCATCAATGCTCTCAAAGCGAAACACGAAGTACTGCTCGAAGCGCGCGGCAAAGGCTGCATGATCGGCATCGAGTTTCATGAACCGAAGAGCTTGGGCCTGAAACTCGCCTGGAAAGCTGTCCATGCGGCGCACGACGGTTTGTTTGCCCAAATGGTGGTCATGCCGTTGCTCGACAAACATCACATCCTCACGCAAGTCAGCGGCAACCACGGCGACATCATCCGCATCCTGCCGCCGTTCGTCATCACCGACGAAGACATCAACTACTTTGTAACCGCGCTCGACGACGTGCTGGGCGAGTCCCACAAAGTGACCGGCCCGATGTGGGAGTTGGGCGCCAACCTCGTCAAGGCCGCGCTGCGCAACAAAAGCGACAAAGCGGCGGAACCCACGCCGGTTCGTTGAACATGCTGGCGGGCGTCATCTTCGACATGGACGGCGTGCTTTGCGCTTCCGAACCGTTTATCGCGGAGGCGGCTTGCCGGATGTTTGCCGAGACGCATCAGACGACGGTGAAACCCCGCGATTTTGAGCCGTTTGTCGGGACCGGTGAGGACCGGTTCCTTGGTGGTGTCGCCGCCAACCACGGCGTGACACTGACGCTGCCGCGCGACAAGGAGCGGACGTACGCCATCTACCTCGAGTTGATCCGTGACCGGCTCCAACCGTTGGCAGGGGTGCGCGAGTTCATTGCCGGCTGTCGCCAAGGCGGCCTGAAACTCGCCGTGGCCAGCAGTGCCGACCGGGTGAAGGTGGATGGCAATCTCCAGGAGATCGGTCTGCCGGGTGCGAACTTCGACGCCGTCGTCTCAGGCAGCGAAGTCGTTCACAAGAAACCCCACCCCGAAATCTTCCTGCAAGCGGCCGGCAAGCTCGGCTTACCGGCGGCCGCCTGCCTGGTGGTGGAGGATGCTCCCAGCGGTGTGAAGGCCGCGAAGGCAGCCGGCAGCCTTTGCTTGGGGCTGACGACAAGTTTCGACCCGGCAACCTTGAGCGCCGCTGGTGCCGACTGGATCGCGGCGGACCTGGCGCATGTGCCAGTGGAGTTGACGCGTTTGCTGGGCGTCACAAGTTAGAAGGAAACAAAGGAATGGAACAGCGTCGCCAATATCTCCGCAGCCTTGCTCATGTGCTTTGCCGTTGGCCGAAGTTGTTCATCGGCTTGGGCGTCGCGCTGGCGGTGGTGGCAGGTGTTTACACCGCACGGAACCTGCAGTTCAAGACCAGCCGCAACGATCTGATTGGTCGCGACAGCGAATACTGGCGCCTCTACAGCGAATATGCGCGGGAGTTTCGTGCGGAGGAGGACTACATCCTCTTGGTCGAGAGCGACAGCCCCGAACAGAATCGTGTTGTCGTTGATGCCTTGGTCTCGGCGTTGGTCACAGCCTCCAACAAC
>JBFZFE010000153.1:0-8067 GCA_041306525.1 Verrucomicrobiota bacterium
CCTTTGAGATGGCCGATCTCGCCGCGGCGTTCGCGCAGGAAGGTCCCGCGTTGATCCACGCTACCATTGATGCCGAGCAACACGTTTACCCGATGGTGCCCCCCGGTGGCGCCAACAAGGATATGATCGGAGGAGAAACCCATGCACACGCTTGAACTCACTGTCGCCAACCATCCCGGCGTGATGTCGCACGTCACCGGCCTGTTCGCCCGCCGCGCGTTCAACGTCGAGGGCATCCTCTGTCTGCCCATCGGCGACGGCACCCAAAGCCGCATCTGGCTGAAGGTGAATGAAGATGCCCGGCTCGAACAGATGCTCAAGCAGCTGCGCAAGCTCGAGGACGTCCTCGCAGTCCGCCAGCACGCCGCCGATCACGAGGTATTTGTCCGGCTGGAGGAATTCTTCCGCGCGTAGCGCCACATAGCAGAACGCAATCATCTGTCAGTCCGAGCCTGCGGAAGCCGAGTCGGGCGATGC
This sequence comes from Verrucomicrobiota bacterium, assembly GCA_041306525.1. GTDB lineage: Bacteria > Verrucomicrobiota > Verrucomicrobiia > Palsa-1439 > Palsa-1439 > JBFZFE01. Next base: position 478 of record JBFZFE010000153.1, read on the forward strand.
CGCTGTCGTGTGCGGCATGGTCGAGGGGGCAATTCCTCCGCTTGACGCCTGGCAAGCGCAGCGAGGATGCGCGGCATGTTTCGTCCCTTGCTGCTCGTGTTGTTGCTGGCGACGCCCTCGCTCGCCGCCCAAACCAACCCACCGTTCGACATCCCGCGCCTCGACAAAGTCGTGGTGGATGGCGAGGCGACCGATTGGGGTGGAACGAGCGCGGGCTGTTGCTGCTGTTGACGTTCACCGACGACTCCGTCAACGAAAGCGAAGTCCTGTTGCCGTGGCGGCTCACCGACATCCTCGGCCCTGACACCAAAGTGGTGTAAGGAATCGGGCTGGCAGCGTTCGACCGGGAAGGTCTTGGCGCCGGTACGTTTGGGCATGGTTCGGCGTCGATGAGCACGTTGCGCGTTGATCCAACCAACGATCTCGTGATCTCGATGACCCGCAACGCGGCCGGCAAGAACTTCGACAAATATCACCGCCAGTTCATCGCGGCGATCATCGAGAACCTCACGGCTGGTCACTGAACGGGGGCTTGTTGCCGGTAAAGGCTGGCGTAGAGGCCGCCGGCGCGCAGCAGTTCGTCGTGGGAACCGGATTCGAGCAGGTGACCGGTCTCGATGACGGCGATGCGGTGGGCGTTGATGATGGTGGAGAGCCGGTGAGCAATGATGAGCGTGGTCCGGTTCTTCATCAACTCGGCCAGCGCACGTTGGATGATCGCTTCGCTCTCGGAATCGAGCGCGCTGGTGGCTTCATCGAGCACCAGAATCGACGGATCCTTGAGGAACGCGCGGGCAATGGCGATGCGTTGTTTCTGGCCGCCGGAAAGCTTGAGGCCGCGTTCGCCAAGCATCGTTTGATAACCGTCGGGCAACTCGCGGATGAACTCGTCGGCGTACGCGCGCTGGGCGGCTTTGCGGACTTCCTGGCCGGTGGCGTCGGGGCGTCCGTAGAGGATGTTGGCCTCGACAGTGCCCGAAAACAGCGCGGGGTCTTGCGGCACGAGCCCGATCTGGCCGCGCAACGAGTAGACCGTGTAATCACGCAGGTCGCGGCCATCAATGAGGATCTGGCCGCCGTTGACCTCGTAGAACCGGCAGAGCAACGAGGTGAGCGTGCTTTTGCCGCTGCCCGAGCGCCCGACCAACGCCACGATGGAGCGCGCCGGTATCTTCAGGCTGAAATCGCTGACCACGGGCCGGTCGGGTTCGGCGTAGGTGAAGGAGACGTTGCGAAACTCGATCTCGCCGCGGAACCGCGGGGCCACGACTGCACCGGGCCGGTCCGCCACTTCCGGCTCCGTCGCGAAGATCTCGAAGATGCGGTCGAGCGCGCCGAGCGCGTCGGCGACCACGATCTGCATCTCGCTGAGTTTGGCGAACGGCTCATACACGCGGTTCTGCATCATCACAAACTGCACGAGCAGACCGATCGACAATGTCTCGCTGTGAAACAACCCGAGCCGTCCACCAATCAGAATCACGAGCAACGGTGCCAGCGTGCCGGTAAAAGCGGTGGCCATCGCCCCGAGCGCATGGATGCGGGCCCGTTCGATGCCTTTCGACGCAATGGCGGCGGAGTCCTCGGCGAACTGCGCGATTTCATCGGCCTCGCGCGTGAAGGTCTTCACGATGGTGGGTGCGGCGAGCTTCTGCTGGGCCTCGGCGGCGAGATAAGCGAGCTGGTCGCGGATGTCGCGCGCCAATCGTTTCACGCGTCGACCGATGGTCCGCAACACCAGTACCTGGACCGGCACGATGGCGAGCGCGAGCAGGCCGAGGATCCAACTCCGGTAAAAGAAATAGCCAAGAATGACGACGATGGCGCCGAGGTTGATCCAGAGATCGAGCATTACATCCTTCAGAAACGGCTGGACCATCTGGACGTCGCTCATGACACGGCTGGTGAGCGAGCCGGAGCGGTTCCGGTCAAAGAACGGGTGCGAGAGTTTCTGGATGTGCGCGTAGAGGTCGCAACGCAGGTTGTTGACCACGTGCCAGGAGGCGCGCGCGCCCAGCACGCTGCGCAGGTAAATCGGCAACGGACTGATGACGGCCAGTCCCGCGCCGAGGCCGAACAGCCGCAGGATCTGTTGCCAGCCGAGTTCCGCCGTCAGCTTGCCGGCATTGACAGCGGTCAGCACGTCCACCGCCTGTCCGAAGATCCAGATGATCGAGACCGGCATCAGGAACCGGTAAAGCCCGCAGACCACCGCGCCGACGTAATGCCACTTGTACGGCCGCGCATACGCCAGCAAAGCCCACAATGGACGCTTCCCGCCCAACGCAGGGGGAGCAAAGTTGCCGGCCAAGCCATCTACAGGTGCATCCATGGCGCAAACGTTTTACGGCCAGCAGCGCGAATGAACAAGGCGCAAACCCGTTGGATCCGACGGCAGAGAGTGCGGCCTGTCTTGCTTGACTGCCGTGCCGGCTGCGACGAAAGTCGGGCTTCAAATGTAAATAAATACCTCCAGAGGCGAGATCGGGCCAATGCGGCTCTCGACCAAAGAGCAACTTCTGAAGGTGAGATCACTCATTGAGGAATCGGCATGACTTACGTGTGGTTGTTGTCAGGTTTGGTGTTGTTGGTATGGGGCGGCGAATGGCTGGTGCGCGGCGCGTCGCGGCTGGCGTCGAGTTTTGGCATCACTCCGTTGATCATCGGGGTGACCATCGTGGCGTTTGGCACGAGCATGCCGGAGATGGTGGTGAGCACGAAGGCAGCATGGGCCGGGCAGCCGGACATCGCGCTGGGCAACGTTCTCGGCAGCAATATCTTCAATGTGCTGTTGATTCTCGGCCTGTGCGCGCTGGTGGCGCCGCTGGTGGTGGCGCAACAACTTGTGCGGGTCGATGTCCCGATCATGATTGGCGTTTCGTTGCTGGCGTGGTTGCTGGCGGCGGACAATCATCTGGGCCGGTTGGATGGGGCGTTGTTGTTGGCCGGTATTGTGGCGTACACCATCATGGCCATCCGCAAGAGCCGACGGGAAAGCGCGCTGGTGGCCCAGGAGTATGCGCAAGAGTTCGGCGTGCCCGCGAACGACCGCCCCGCCAAGAGCAGGCTGGTGAACATCGGCTTCATCCTCGGCGGACTGGTGTTGCTGGTGCTCGGCGCGGGTTGGTTGGTGGAGTCGTCGGTGACAATTGCCCGGCAACTGGGCGTGAGTGAGTTGGTGATCGGGTTGACCATCGTGGCGGCCGGCACCTCGTTGCCGGAAGTGGCCACCTCGGTCATCGCCACCATGCGCGGTGAACGCGACATCGCCATTGGCAACGTTGTCGGCAGCAATCTCTTCAACATCCTCGGCATTCTCGGCGTGACCTGTCTGCTGGCGCCTGAGGGCATCGCCGTCGCCCCGGCGGTGAACCGGTTTGATTTCCCTGTGATGATCGCCGTCGCAGTCGCCTGTCTGCCCGTCTTCTTTACCGGCCATCAGATTGCGCGGTGGGAAGGCGCCGTGTTCCTCGGTTACTACATTGCCTACACGGCGTATCTGATCCTTGCTGCGCAAGAACACGATGTGTTGCCCGTGTATGCAGGTGTGATGATGTGGTTCGTGCTGCCGCTGACGGTGCTGACCTTGGCGGTGGTCTTGTGGCGCAGCATTCGCCCGCCGACCAAGGACTGAGCTGGTTTGCCCCAGGGACACACTGTGTCTGAGGGTTGTTGAGGAGCGACTGAATGTGCTGGCGCATCGGCTCGCCGAGCCCGTGCATGCTGGTGGTTCTGGGCGCGTTGTACTGCAACGTCCGCGGCGGCCGATCAGTCGCAGATGCTGCGGCGTTTTCCCTGGCACTCCGCGCCTGAGCCTACTGGGAACGAATCAGCGGGAGCAGCTCAGCGACGTTGACCTGCCGGGCTTGCTGTTCGATGGCGCCGGTATGTTGGCCGTGCAGGGACTGGGCCTTGGTCTTGAAGGAGTCGAAGAGCTCCCGAAGTTGAAACGCCGAGAGCGAACGGCCACCCGCATAGTATTTCTTCGCCATGTGTCCCAACGCATACGTCGTGGCGAAGGTGAGGCCGGAACTGGCGGCTTGTTTGCCGAGACCGCGCAGCAGACCGCCCCCGGCCTTGCCGAGAAATCCGCCGACCAGCTTGCGCGCGTAGCCCTCGATGACTTGGGAGGTCAGCCCGACGCCGGCCGCGGCGAGCAGTTCCTTGATGTGACCGCGACCGAGTTCGTGTCCGTACCGTGCGCCGACCCGGTAAACCATTTTCATCTGTAGCGGCACGATTGCCATCGTCGCCAGCGAGTCCGGCAACAGTTCGAGCGCGGCGTTGAGGATCGAGTAGTTCAAGACCATCTTGTCCACCTCAGCCTCCACCTGCACATTCGGAGCCGGGGTGGCCGGTATGACCGGCGGGGTTACCGGGGCGGTGGCAACGGCTTCGGCCTGTTTCTCGAAGGCCTGAACCGTCCCGTTCGACAAACCCAACACGGTCCGCAACTCGGTGAGGAACTGCTGCTCCGGTCCGCTCAACGCATCGTCGGCCTCGGCGACGCAGACGGCCATTTCGTAGGCCAGTTGCCGGAGTTCATTGGTCGTCAACGGCGCCACCGCGTCGCGCAGCGTCACCTGCCGCAGCAAAACGCGCTGGTACAGCGCGCTGGCCCGCGCCTGTGGCAGGCTCTCGCAGATGCGCTTGATCTCCGCTCGTTCACGGTCGTCCTTGCCGCCATCGGCAAACGCGGCCATCAGGCAAACTGTCAGGATCGCCTCTTGTTCGGTTTGGTTCATGCCGGCACCTCCCGGCGCAGCAACCGCACAATCGTCGCCACCGTTGCCGCGAGCATCACGCTGATCAAGACGGCGGCCGTCAGCTTGTCGGTGTTGCCCTGCGCGACGGCCAACCAGCCGACGATGGCGCGCCATGTGAAGATCAACGCCAGAAACCCGGTGATCCCCAAGGCCACCTTACCGGCCCAGAGCGCGCCGCGGATTCGCAGCACACCGCAGGCGATGGACAACGCGCCGAACACCCCGCCCGACATCAAGGCGGTCCTGGCTTTCTCCGGGTTCGACAGATAGCCCAGCAACCCGATTGCGATCAGGAACACTCCATAGCCCACCAACCACCGGCCCAGGTCAATTTTCATAATGCTCCAAACATTGTTTAGCGCCCTATACCGCTGACACTGGCGCAGCGCAAGTCGCTCGATGCTTGGCGTTCACGGGGCTCGCGCAGCGGCATCGTTTCAGCTTAGTATCTTGCCACCATGAAACATGCACTCCGCTGCCTTCCTTTGTTGTTGGTCGTGACGGTTGGCGCTGATGAAATCGATGACCTCGCTGCCAAGCTCCAGCCGGCAAGGCGGTTCGCCGAGCACAAGGCCACTTTCCGCGTCGAGACCAACCGGTTTCGCTTCCAGCAAGCCAACGGCAGCGTCGAGGAGAAGGACTGGCGCGTGGTCCGCGACGGGGAGCGTTACGTGGCGTTGCTGCGTTCGGGAGACATCATCCTGCTGGCGCTGACACCCGACGCGGCCAACACCAATCTCACCATGCCCACGGGCCGGTACCATCTCGATACCATGCAAGGCCCCTCGCTGCCGACCTGGCAGTTTTTGCAGAAGGTCGAGACCCACGGGTCGATCTATAAGACGCTCGGTGATGCCGTGTTGCCCAGGGATTCCTGGGAAGGCGTCGATTCCGACAAGCTGACGCTGGTACGCCGACAGAAACTGCCGGACCGCGAAGTCGAACATCGCTTCACCTTCAGCGCTGATCCGATCCATGGTTACCGGGTGGACGCCAACTATCACGCGCTCTTCCGCGAGCTGCCCAAGGACAGCAAGGGCAAGCCGGCGGGGTTCGGTTCGGGTGCGTTCTGTCCCGGTTGCTATACCCCGTGGGAAGAGACAGCGATCTACGACCGCACGGTCTACTGCCCGGCAAACACCACCAACTGGGTCGGCTACGCCAACAACTTGGTCGCCATGGACCGTTGCGACAGCCCCAAATGCACGTGGCGCGACAAGGGCTTCATCGCCTACCTCAACCCGCGCAGCGGCTGGAGCGTCGTGCGCACCCGCAACGACGGTCTCGGCGTGCCCAGCATGTCGGTCTGCAACGCGCACAATGATTTTCACATCACCATCCCGATGGACGGCTTTCTCCCGACAACGGCGGATGGCCGTTGGGAGTTGCGGGCGCACCATCGCCTGATGGCCCTGCCGCCGGAGTTGACCCGACACATCTGGGACAACATGAAGATGCAGAACGTCGGCAAAGAAGCCGTGTTTGTCCGCCTCGGGCGGCTCGAGGATTTCGAGGACCAGCCGATTGACCTCAACCGGCCCACGCGCGGTCTGACTTGGACCTCTGATGGTCCGAAGGTCAACACCGAACGGGCGCGTTCCGGCACGAATTCGCTGCTCCTGACCGGCAGTTCCTGGCCCAATCTTCCGCAGGTTTCTCTCAAGCCCGAAACCAAATACCGGCTCGCCGCGTGGTTCTATGTCGAGGGCGAAGAGGTCGAGGTCTTCATCAGCGGCGACTACTGCGAGTGGACCCCGTACAGCAACGTCTGGCTGCTCAAACAACAGACCAGCAGCGTCAAAGCCGGCGAAGGCTGGAAGAAAGCCGAACTCGAGTTCACCACCCCCAAGTGGGACCCGTTCATCAACATCAAGTTCGAAATGAAAGGCAAAGGCCGCGCTTTCATGGACGACTTTCAACTGGTGCCCATACCATGAAAACCACCGTCGTTTGCGCCCACGAATTTGGCCCGCCGGAAACCGTTGCCCGCGTCGAGGAATGGGACTTGCCGGCACCGGGGACCGGTGAAACCATCGTTGAAGTCCTCGCCGCGCCCATCAACCCGGCAGACCTGAATTATCTCGAAGGCACCTATGCCGAGCGCCCCGTGCCGCCCTTCGTGCCCGGCATCGAAGGCGTCGGGCGCACGTCCGATGGCCGCCTCGTCGTCGCACCCATACAACGCGGCTGGTGGTGCTCGACGCGGGTGATGAAAACCGATGCGCTGATCACCGTGCCGGCCGACATTCCGCTGAGCGCCGCTGCGATGCTCACCGTCAACCCGCCAACCGCTTACCGGCTGCTCCATGATTACGAGCAACTCCAGCCCGGCGACTGGGTCATCCAGAACGCCGCGAACTCTGGCGTCGGTCGCGCCGTCATCGAACTGGCGCACCATCACGGTTGGCGCACGGTCAACGTCGTGCGCCGCCCCGAGTTGATCCCCGAACTCCAAGCCCTCGGCGCGGATGTGGTGGTCACCGACGCCAAGCCGCTCGCGCGCCAGATCCGCGACTTGACCGGCGGGGTGCAACCACGGCTCGCCCTCAATGCAGTCGGCGGCGAAAGTGCCCGGCAGCTCGCCAAGAGCCTCGCCCGCCATGGCACGATCGTCACCTACGGGGCGATGAGCCGCGAGCCGATCAGCGTCGACAACCGCAGCCTTATTTTTCAGGACATCCGGTTCCGTGGGTGCTGGGTTACGGACTGGTATCGCGCCGCCAGTCGCGAACAGATGGCGGAGTTGTTCGCCGCGTTGCTGCCCTTGGTCCGCGCCGGCAAGTTGCGGGCGCCAGTGGAAAAGACCTACCGGCTCGGCGAGGCC
>JBFZFE010000154.1:0-4910 GCA_041306525.1 Verrucomicrobiota bacterium
TGGCATAGATGACATTGGCGCCCCATTCCTTGGTGATGTAGCGGGCCCCTTCCCGGGTATGCGAGAAAACGTCGGCCCGCAGGATTTGCTGGTGATCGATCATCCAGTCGCCGACGCGCTGCCACATCAACGAATCAGCATCGCTGACCACCATCATCGAACGCCACGGTTGCGCGAGCAGGCCGAGAAACAACGCAATGCCCAGCATCGCCGGTAACGACGGCACCAGCCAGCGGACAAGCCGTGAGGGAGATTCCACGGGGCGCACCTTACGGAGCGGGAGGGCGTTCCGCAACTTTGGAATGCGGACGCATGCGCCGCTTGACCCGCGGCACACCTCCACCCAGAATGTCCACGTGCTGTCCCCTTCCCCAACGTGGTGGCGACGCCTCGGGCAGAACCGATTGCTGGACGTGGCGGCCGTGGTGCTGGCGGCGCTCAGCGTGGTGCGCATCGTCCAGATGCTGCCGGCCCAGGCCGCGCGCAACGATTTCGCCCACTACTACCTCGCCGGCAAGCTCTGGAACGAAGGCCGCGATGTTTACCGGAGCGAACTCGCGCCGCTTTATGCAGAACACGGTTTCCACTTCGAGCCCGACGTCCCGCGGGCGACCAACCCGCCGCCGTTGGTGGCGCTCTTCGCGCCGCTGTCGAGGTTGCCGGTAGGCGTGGCGTTCTGGTGTTGGGCGGGAATCCAAGCCCTGGGCCTGGCGGCGATCCTGTGGCTGGCGCACAGCATCCTTGGCGACCGGCTGAGCCGACGCGGGTGGTTGTTCGTCGTCTGCCTGACGTTGATCTCGGCCAGTCTCTACTGGCATTTCTACTACTCGCAAACGCAACTCTTGTTGGGCGCGCTTCTCCTCGGAGCTTACCGGCTGCGTCGGCAGGCGACGGCGGCTTGTCTGCTGGTTTGCGCGGCGGGATTGCTCAAGCTTTTCCCGCTGGTATTGCTCCCGTTCTTTGTGCGCAGTTGGCGGACGGCGGCAGCCGCTGCTGTCTTCCTGGCCGGTATCGTCCTGCTGACCGGACTGAACCAGTGGCAGGGATTTGTCGCGCAAGCCATGCCGGTGGTCGCCGCGAACGCGGTCAACAGTTCGTTCACCTTCTCGTTGCCGGCCTTGGTGGCGCAGCTCGACTCGGCAGCGCACGGGTTCGCTCCACCGGCGGCGGAGGTGCAGTTCTGGTTGCGGGTGGGCGTGGTGATCGGGCTGCTCGGCATCGCCGCGGCGTACGTGGTGCGCGCGGATCCCGAGACGCGCTTCGCGTTATTGTTGGTGGCAATGCTGGCCGGCAACGCCTCGACGCGGGGTCATTATCTGGTGATGCTGGTTTTCCCGTTGGCGCTGCTGGCCACGCGCGTCAGCCTGGCGAGCGGGTGTGGACTGGCGTTGATCGTGGTGGCGCTGAACCTGCAGGAGACGATGCGCGGGGAGTGGTTCGACCGTTCGCCGTTGCTCAAGGTGCTGGCGATTCAGGCGCCATTGTACGGGATGCTCGCGTTGGCGGCGTTGCTCTGGAAAACCAGACGGGCCGAACAAGGCAAATGAGTGCGTTGGCGCCACTTCTCCAGCGTCTCGCCCGCAACCGATTGCTCGATGTTGCAGTGGCCCTGCTGACGCTGGCGTTCCTGGCGCGACTGCTCGTCGCCTTGCCGGCCAGTGCGCAGCGGAATGATTTTGCGCATTACTATCTTTCCAGTCGGCTGCTGATCGAGGGCGGCAATCCGTACACGACATCGCTCGCGCCCTTGGCGGAACGGTTCGGGTTTGAGTTCGATGACCGGGTGCCGACGGCAACCAATCCGCCGCTGTTGCTCTGGATGTTCGTCCCCTTCGCAGCCTTGCCGGTAACGGTGGCGTTCTGGAGTTGGTTTGGGGTACAGGCGGTCTCGTTGGGGCTGATTTTGTGGCTCACATGGCGGCAGGTGCGGGAGGAGTTGAGCCGTCGGGCTTTGTTCTTCTTTTGCTCGGCGGTGCTGACTTCGGGGGCTGTTTACTGGCATTTCCGCTATGCGCAGGTGCAATTGCCGTTGGCGGCGCTGGTCTTGGCAGGCTTCTGCTGGATGCGCGGCGGTGGCAATTGCCGGCATGGTGAAACTGTTTCCGTTGGCTTTGTTGCCGTGGTTCATCTGGCGCGGCGGTCGCGACGGCCGGCAACGCTTGCAGTTGGCAGCAGTGACCGGGGCTCTGATGGCCGGTCTGGTGATCGTCACCGGAACAGGCGTTTGGGGGCAATTCATCGAACATTCCCGACAGGTTCTGGCCAGCAACGCGGTGGGCTACACGTTCAACTTCACGGCCCCGTCGTTCGTCATCAATCTCGGCCTGGCTCAGCATGGTTTTGCGGCGCCGGCGGAGACGGCCCAAACCTGGTGGCGCATCGGCGTCGCGCTGGGCGGAGTGGTGCTGTTGCTGGGCCACGCGGCTTGCCGGTTGAAATCGACGCCGGTCGAACGTGAATTCGGCTGGCTCAGCGTCGCGATGCTGGTGGGCGGCCTGACGGCGTGGGGGCATTACCATGTGTTCCTGATCTTCCCGGCCGCGACGGTGGTTGCCGTCATCGTGGCCCGACCAAGCGCAGGGCGAGTGGTTCTGTTGGTCGTGATGTTTGCGCTCCTGAGTGTGCAAGGGACGGTTGCCTCGCCGTGGCTGGACCAACATCTGACGCTGAAGGTTCTGCTCAATTACCTGCCGTTGCTGGGACAACTGTTGATGGCAGGGCTGCTCTTGTGCGGGAGAAATCGAACATGCGCTTGACCATTCCTTTCGTGCGTCGCTATTGGCTGATGGCGGCGGCGTTTGTCGCGGTCGCGCTGGCGCTGCGGATACCGCTGCGGTGCGAGTACGGCTATTACTGGGATGGACTACAGTTTGCGTTGGCAATCGAGAAATTCGACATGCCTGCCGGGCTGCCGCACCCGCCCGGCTTCTTCCTGTACATCATGTTCGGCCGGCTGCTGAACCTGTTGGTGGGCGAGCCGCACACGACACTGTTGTGGATCAACATCGTCGGGGGCGCACTGCTTGCCGGGGCGACCTATTTGCTGGGCACGGCGCTGTTTGGGCGGCGGTGCGGGTTGTTCACCGGCATCATCATGACGACCAGTCCGCTGACTTGGTTCTACAGCGAGTTCGCCCTGACAACCATCCCGGACAGCCTGCTGGTGGTGCTGCTGGCGCTGGTCTGCTGGCGCGTCATTCAAGAAGGCGGGAACTGGCGGCAAGTCATCCTGTTGTCGGTGTTGATGGCGGTGATCGGCGGCGTGCGCAGCCAGACAGCGCCGGGGATGTTGCCGCTGTGGTTGTACACGTTCTGGCGGATGCGCGAAGCGCGCGGGCGCAAACTGCTGGTGGCAGCCCTCCTGGTGGGAGTGTTGGGGCTGATCTGGATCGTGCCGATGCTACAGATGACGGGGGGACTGGGTCCGTATCTGGAGCTGATCCGCACCAAATCGCGTTTCGATACCCCGTACAAACTGATGGGCGGCGGCTGGCCGGCGTTGGCGGAAAACGTCGCCATCATCGTGAGCAGCCTGTTGCTGGCGTTGCTGCTGGCGGGCGTTCTCGCCGTGGCAGAATTGGGTCGTTTCGTCTGGCGCGTACCGGCGGAGCAGCGTTTTTCAGCTTACCGGCGCAATGCTGAGCCATTACGTTTCCTGGCGTTGTGGGTCGTGCCGCAACTGCTGTTCGGCACCGTGGTGATGTACACGTATGCTCCCGGCTACATCCTGAGTTACTTCCCGGCCATTGCCGTATTGGTGGCAGTTGGCGTGGCAGAGCTGACAGAACGAATTCGTGCTCGTGATTGGGCCGTCGCCGCCGCCATTGCGGCCGTTAATGCGTGGGTTTACCTGTGCGAACCAGCCAGCATGCGGAAAATGCCGCGCCTGCTGATGAGCGAGCCGGAAATCCGCCAACAGAGCCGCCAACTGGCCGCCTGGTTCCAGACGATCCGGGAACGGTATCGCCCCGGTGAGGTGCAGATCTGGCATTCGGGGCAGTGGTATCTGTGGGGCGTTCGACACTTTCAATATTACTTGCCGGAGTACGAGAACTGGCTGTTGACGCCCGATCCGGCATTGGCGCCGCCCCGGGACAAGCTCTTCTGGCGCACCAAAAATCGGCAGACCGAATTCGTGGCTGCCGCCCCGCGGGCCGACGACCGGCCGGTCATTTTGGTGGTCCCGCCGGGCGGGCAGTTGCAGGCTTTTGCTGGTTTCTGTGACATCGGACGCGCCGTGGAGATACCGGTGGCGAACGGCGTGAGTCTTTACGAGGTGCGCCCGAGGGAATGAAGTGTTCAGAATCTGAACACCAAGTGTTCAAGTGTTCAGCCGGTTGGGCAGCCGGCAATGCCCAGTAGACCTGAAAACAGCAGTTTTGCTCAGGAGAACGGGGGATTTCATCGTCGCGGTGGCCTTGGCACGGCAGCTGCGTAAGGGTGTCACCGTGCTGAAACCAACAAAAGAAGGAAACACAGCCAGCAAGGAGGTGACAAACATGAAGAAGCAAATGATGACAATGCTCCGCCGAGTGAAAGGGCAGTCAGGTCAGAGCTTGGTGGAATACGCGCTGATTTTGGCGCTGATTTCCGTCGTGGCCATTCTGGTGTTGCGCGGCATCGGTGTCGCAGCCAACAACAAACTGTCGCAGGTCAACACGAACCTCCAATAGAGGTTGGTTGATGCGCAGAGCGAGGAGGGGGCCCCGGCGGAAGCCGGAGCCCCCTTCGCACTTGGTGATGAGAGATGTTTATGCAAGTCGTAGCAGTAGTTCCAATCGATAGTTTCAAGGCAGATGAACGGGGAGAAGTCAGTGATGGCAGAAAGGTCGGGGAGGTTTTGGCGGCGATTCAAACAATGTTCCGGTCAGGGCATTGCCGAGTACGCTTGTATTCTGGTGTTGATTGCC
>JBFZFE010000155.1:0-3370 GCA_041306525.1 Verrucomicrobiota bacterium
TACGCCTTCGGTGGCAACAACTCCGCCGTGGTCATTGCGGACCGCGACCGGGTTGTGGCGCCGCGGGCGACCGAGCGCGACACCGTCGTCATTACCGGCCTCGGCGCCGTGACAGCGGCCGGTCTGGGTGTCCCGCGCCTGGTTGAGACGATGCGGCGCAACGAGGTGCCATTCACCCCGGTCAGCCGTTTTCCGTTGCTCGCGTGCAAGTCCAAGCTGGGCGGGTTCGTTCCGCACTTCACTGCCGCCGAGGTGGATCGTCGCATTGATTTCGCTGCGCTCAACGAGATCAGCCGGTTCGCTGTCGCCGCCGGTCGGCTCGCGCTCGATCATGCCGGGCTGAAGGTGGGACGCGCCAACGGCGAACAGGTCGGCATCGCCATGGGCGTCTGCAATGGTCCGTGTGAAATGGGGCACATGGACCGCGTGTTTGGCACCGCGAAGTACGAGGCCGATCTCAACAGTTTTTCCAACATCACCGCCAACTCCACCGCCGGCTGGGTCTCGACCTCGCTGTGCCTCAAGGGAGAGAACATTTCCCTCGGGACCGGTCCGCATGCCGGTTTGCAGGCCATGGCGTGGGCGTTTGATGCGCTCGGCGAAAAACGCTCGCAAGCCATCCTCGCCATGGCCGCCGATGAAGTGTACGCGCAGACCTTCTACAACTATGACGGCATCGGTTTCCTCTATGCCGGTGAGGATGAACAGTGCTACCGGCTTCATCGGGACGAAGCCAAACGCAAAGTGCTGGGCGAAGGCGCGGCCGGTCTCCTCATGGAAAGCGCCACCGCGGCGGCAGCGCGCGGGGCGACGGTTTACGGGGAGATGCTCGGTTACGGCTTGAGCATGGATGCCGGTCAGTTCGACCAGCAAAATCTGGACGCGGAAGGCCTGACGCGTGCGGTCGAGCTGGCGCTGAAACGCAGCTGCCTCGATGCGCAGGACATCGGCTTGATTGTCTGGGCGCCGCAAGGCAACCGGCAGGATCTGAAGATGCTCGAAGTGGCCGGTAAGCTGTTCCCGAACGTTCCGCTCGCGACGACCACCTTCCATACCGGCTACATCGAAAGCGCCAGCATTCTCGTCACACTCGCCGCCGCCCTGAGCGCGCTGCACGACGGCCCCACGCTCTGGCCCGAGCGGACCGGCCTGTCCGAACTCGATGCCCGCGGCCTGACGGAACGCCCGCGCCACGTTCTGGCGCTGGGCAGCACCGATATCGGTTACAACTTCGCCGTCGCCGTCCGCCTGCCCGGCAAAGCGTGAGCCAAGCTGCACCGTCGCGCTTGAGTTTTGGGCGGGGATTTGCGAAACCTTCCGCCCCATGAACACCACCAAGTACGGCAATTTCTCGAAAGACGGCAAAGAATTCATCGTCACCAATCCGCTGCTCGACCGGCCGTGGATGAACGTGCTCTCCAACGGCGCGTGGTGCAACGTCATCTCCCACGTCGGCGGCGGCTACGATTTCCTCGGCAACCCGACCGTCGGCCGGATCACACGCTGGCACATTGACGGTGTGCCACGCGACACAACCGGCAAATTCCTGTTCATCCGTGACGAGGAGACCGGCAAGTGGTGGAACGCCAACGGTTACCCGCCCACCCGGCCGCTTACGTCGTGGAAGTGCCACGTCGGGCTCGGTTACAACCGCATCGTCGCGCGCCACGACGGCATCGAGGCGGACCAGCTCTATTTCACGCCGATGCCCGACGCGCAGACCAGCAAAGGCGACGACGTCGGCGACCCGTGCCTCCTCTGGAAGGTGAAGCTGACGAACAAATCGAAGCGCCGCCGGGTGGTGAGCGCAACGAGCTACGTCGAGATCGCGCTGGGCAATTGGTACGAGGACACGTCGTGGCGCGAGTTCTACATCCTGTTCAACCGGCAGCAGATCAAGGACGGCGTGCTGTTCACGCGGATGACGCAATGGGTGAAATATGTCGGCGGCTGGCAGCCGGGCGATTCCGAAAGCAACAACATCCCGTTCGACAAGGCCGTGTTCCTCGCCAGCAGCGCCCCCGTCGCCGGGTACGAGGGCGACCGGTACGAGTTCATCGGCAGTTACCGCGACCTGGCCAACCCGCGCGCGATGGATGCCGGCAAGCTGCGCAGCGCCGTGGCCGAGGGACGCGATACCTGCGCGTCGCTCCAACACCGCTTCGAGCTTGAGCCGGGGCAGTCGGTCGAGTTCGTCCTGATGCTCGGTGCCGTGCCGCGCGAGGCGACGGATGCGGCGGCGTTGACCGGCAAGTATCTGAGCGTTGAACAGGCCGACGCGGCCTTCGCCAACAACCAAGCCTACTGGACCAACGTCGTCAGCACGCCGAAGATCGAGACACCCGACGGCGACCTGAACACACTGGTCAACTACTGGTTCAAGTATCAGGGCGCGAACCTCTCGTGGTGGAACCGCAACACCGGTTACTGCTACTTCGGCATCTACAACTACGGCGTCCGCGACGCCTGTCAGGACGCCGTCTCGCGCCTGCCGCAGGACCCGGCCTGGGTGCGCGACATCATCGTCAAACGCATCTTCATCTGGCAGTTCCCCGGCGGCGACTGGGCGCACGGCGGCAACTTCGTCAACAACACCGGCACCCGCACGTTCCACAGCGACGACCCGCTCAACCCGTGTTTCATCATCGCCAAGTACCTGCGCGAGACCGGCGACTTCTCGATCCTCAACGAGCGCACGCCGTTCCTGAAACCCGAGGGCGGATTCACGGCCGAGACGGCCACCATCTATGAGCATTGCGTCCGGTCGCTGGAGTTCTTCTGGACGCAGTTCAGCGAACGGGGCCTGCCGTTGATTCTCAAGGCCGACTGGAACGACGCGCTCAACCAGATGGGCAACCGCCGCAAAGGCGAATCGGTGATGAACGCCGGCTGGGCCGCGATCTGCATCGAGGGATTCTACGCCGCCATGGAACACATGGGCGACACCCAGAAACTCGCCGACTACCAAGCCCGCATCGCCGCACTCAAGGCGAAGGTCAACGAATTGTGCTGGGACGGCGACTGGTACTGGCGCGCGACGCACGACAGCGGTTGGATCACCGGCTCGAAGAACAACACCGATGCCGGCATGATCTACGCCAACCCGAACAGCTTCGCTGTCGTCGCCGGCATCGCCGACAAGGCGAAGTCGGACAAGATCTTCGCCGCGTTCGAGAAACACCTCGACACCGAGTGGGGCAGCTATTGCTTCTACCCGCCATTCCCTGAACCCGACCGTCGGACCGGCACCATCAGCATCTTCTACCCCGGCACGAAGGAGAACGGCTCATTGCAGGGCCACAACAGCCGCTGGCGCATCTGGGCCGAGTGCGTGGCCGGTCGGGCCGACAAAGCCTACGAGATCATCAAG
>JBFZFE010000156.1:0-3721 GCA_041306525.1 Verrucomicrobiota bacterium
AACCTGTCCAATAGACCGTAGCGCCCGAAGATGTTTTGAATCTGTTCGTCATTTCCACCTGACAAATTACCGCTCCTTAACGTCTTCACCTGTGCTTTAGGGATAAAAAACAGCGGCTTACCGTTACAGCTTACCACGCGACAACCCACGCCGCCAGTTGATCCGCCGTGGCCGGCTCGTGCCGTTCGGTCTGATCGACCACCAGGATTTCGTCGGCCGGCGGCTCCTGGTGCAACAGGGCGTGCAGGGTATCGACCAGGACCTGCTCCCGGCGGTAGGTGGGGATGACGATGGAAATGGCGTCTGGCGGTAGCATCGGGAATCTGATTAAAACTGGTTAGTCGTTCCTGGCAGTGTAATGGAGCATCCATTGCCCTGGAACATAGGGGTATCAAGAGCCCCAGACCACGTTCCTTTTTGATTCCCTGGCGCCCGGCAGGCCGGGTTCAACTCGACAATCCGAAGAGTCCGCGCTGATTGGGCCACTGTCGGGGTTTTGCATGAGGCGCAAAGGCTTCGGATATCCCGGTAGTACGACACTTTGTTCCCGGCTCTTCGTAGAGCCGGACTTGGCGTGTTACACCATATGGCTCCCGGCTTGAGTCTTCCAACAAGGGATGCCGTAAAGACGCAGCCTGGATCGAGCTCACCGGGATCCGGGTTTAGTAGCCAAGTTTTGATTCCCCGTTCATCGGTGAATCTGCCCCTAGATTCCGCTGTGCTCCATCCGGGTATCAACATTTGCCCTACGTTTACAATACCAGACATTCCGAAACCGCTTGCAGGAAAATCCGTTACTTGATAACAACGGAATTAAAGCGTATTCAATATCATTTCCATGAGTTTCAAGCAAAATCCACTCCACACGGTCAAGCCAGTCGCCAACGCCGCTTGGAATAACCTCGGATTCTGAGCCTTCAATATCGAGTTTCAGTAGATCAATTCGACTAACGGAGAATTTCCGCATCAAGTCCGGAATTGTCGTCGTGGACACCTCCCGTCCAGACTTGCCAATTGCTGCACCTGTTTGTGCGCCACCCAACAGCATAGTCGTAGACTCGCTCCAAAGCGCCATTGCAAGCAACACGACTCGCTCGCCGTATCCTTTTAGATTTCTTGATGCAAGCTGAGAACTCTCCTCGTTCGGTTCAAGGGCGATAACAAAAGAAGAAGGAAATCGTGAAAGGAAATAGGCAGTAGTATCGCCAATGTAAGCACCAACGTCGACTATCACGTTTGGTGAAAAATCTTGAGCAAACTGACCATACTCCTCGCGTATGACATTATTAATAATTGAAGGAACATCGTCAGTCCCAGGGCGAACTGCGATGGGTTGCCGAAGGCTACGGAGGCTAAGCAAAACTTCAGATCCACGACCCTCCTTAATTTTCTCTAGTCGGGACATCGTCCGCCAACCCTCTCGGCGAATTATGTAATATAAGGATAGGTATTTCGCCCCAAGGATGTAAGCATGTGATTGATAACCGATCGCCCCACGTAACGCGCGTCTGATCAATTCCATATTCACAAAAGTTCTCCCGTCTCAACAGGTATATCAAGGACAGACTAGGTTTCTTTTTCGGTATTGGCCGGGCTTATAAGCGTGGCTGTGCGGTGTCACCATCGCGCCGGTAGAAAAAATTTGGTCTATACCGGGTGTTGCGCTAGTCTCGTGTCGCACGATTACCCAGGCTGGATTCCCACCTGCTTGTAGACGCGGCCTTGCCAGGCCGCACTGTCCCTTTTGTTTGCCGTAATTTTTTTCAGATGGCGTGATCACCCTCCACAGGCCCCTTGGGTTGTAGCGCAAAACAGACGTTGGCGAAACGAATGCGGTGCTCCCCGCTCCACTCGGGCTGCTGGTCATAGATGCCGAACAAGCGATAGCCGAAGGGGTGCAGATAGTCCCGAATTGCGTCGAACAGTACATGCCTGGCATCACCCGGGGTAAATCCGCACTCGACCAGAATCAAACGCACCGCCTCCGATCTCAGCATGCCCTCGGCGCCCTTCAACACCTCCAGGTCAAACCCCTCGACATCGATCTTAAGCAGGTCGATGCTGGGTAGGTGATATGAACGGCAGATCCGATCGATGGTTTCGACAACGATTGTCTCCTCCGCTAGGGCGTCATCCACCGCCAGCAGGGTATGGGTGGTGTCGTGGGCGCGTAGATGGATAGAGGCCGTACCGGCGGTGGCCCCCAAGGCAAGCTGGAACAGATGTATGCGATCCAGCCCGGCGGTGTTGGCGGATAGCCGTGTAAACACCGAGTGCACTGGCTCGAACGAGTAGATATCGGCATACGGGAAAGCGGACCTGAACTTGAGGACTGACTGGCCGACATTCGCCCCGGCGTCGATGATGACTCGTACATTCACCCCGCTCCGCAGGATGTCCGCCACGTCCTCTCGACCATGGGCACGAACGCTGTATATCTTCAACCCAAAGCGGGCCAGGGTTCGGTTGATCGCTGATTTGAGCAAGGATTTCAATTGCCCCCCTCGTCGGGCCGGCGCGCTCCGGCCATGTCCTCGAAGCGTTCGAAGTAGCTGTTCAGCATCTTAGTAGGAATATCAGGGACAAACCACGTTTCTTTTTGATTCCCTCGCTGCCATAACGGCAAGCGGACCAGCTTAACTCGCCGATTCCATGTGGTCGAGTTAACCGGGTCTTCGCCGGACTTGTTGATGAGGCTCCCTTTCTTCGTTTGGGATTAAACCTGGTCTGTCCCGGTCTACTCTCTGCCAGGGTCGGGCCAGCTCAGGCTGGCAACATTATATGCGCCCACCAAAACACGATAGAACAAGGCGATCATCCAACGCCATGCTCGGACAGCTCACGGACACCGGCACGACACGCTCGTGAAAATCACGCAGACGCTCGCACGGGACGGCCAGCAGGTTAAAGCGTCGACTGACCAACGCCTCAATATCCCCCCTCGACCAGGGTCGTGACATCAGACAGAGCGCTTTCTTCGTAATAGGCGTCGTAACGGTCACGCAACCGCCGTAAAGCGAAGCTCCCGCCGACCGTGCCGCCAACACGATTCTTAGGGCCGACATCACACCACCATCGCCAGATGCGTACACCAAGAGGAAAAACGCGTCGGAACTTCATATTAACGAGTCGGCGCTGGACGCTGAGTTAGATCGCGCATCTTTCGACGGATGAGCTGTTTGCCCCTGCCCAATAGGGTCCAGTTGTAGTGCCGTCGAAACATCCGCCCTACCCAGAGGTCTCGGAGCTGCGGGTAAGTCATCGTTCCCTGTTTTATCTTCTGCAGCGCAACGAGCTGCTCCAGGAAATACATCAAGCGGCGCTGGCCGGAGAAAAAGACGTTCCAGGTTTCAGCAGCGAGCCGCCCGCGGGGCTCCGCTTCTGCCGCTGCCTCCGCCAGGATGCGCGGCAGACGACGGATATCCGATTCGCGAACGAAGAGCGCAAACCGATCCCATTCAGGACCGCCGGGGCGTACCCAGTCGTCCGAGATGATGACCGGACAGCGACCAAGCTGCATTGACTCATAGAGTCGATAGGAGCTTGGCGAGAGCCCCCGGGGGCAGAGGGAAAGCCGTGCGTCGCGAATCTCTTTGATATAACGCTTCTGATCCGTTTCGTCGTGGCTGTGGAATGCCTTGCGCAATTCCTCGCAGAGTCCTTGCCCGCTGCGCGCCAGCGCCCGGCACATCTTTTGTCTGACTGGATGGGTATGAAAAGT
>JBFZFE010000157.1:0-4247 GCA_041306525.1 Verrucomicrobiota bacterium
CGCCGATCTTCGCCTGGGCGCCCTCGACGACGATCTGGTCCTGAACCCCGCTGAGGGCGGCGAACGGATTCTCCAGCGGCTGGTCGGGCAACGGCCACGCGCCGAGCATCTGCCAGGGGAACCCCGCATAGATCGGCGCCGTGGATTTGTCCCAGGGAATCGTGCGGGTGCCGATCAGCATCGGCACGACCGGGGTGCGGGCGCCCGCCGGCAGTTTGGCCAGCGGCGCGATCTCGGTGGCGGTGGCCCGCTCCGTCGGGGCCGCGCCGATCTCGAGGGTGAAGAACTCCTCCTTGAGCGCCGCCAGTTCAAACTCGCTGAACTTGTCGCCCAACGCCTCGGGCCGTTCGAGGCAGACGACCTGGCCGGCACCGGCCAGGTAAAGCCGCCGGCCCTGGGCCACGGGATGCGAGAGCGTTTCCAAGCCGGGGTTGGTCACCAACCGGCGCGGCACGTCACCGGCCTGCAGGACGACGATCCGGGGCGTCTCGGGGAACGCCGTGTAATTGCCAAAGGTCTTGCCGCCGCGGTCGGCGCAGTACACGTACTCGCCGGCCACGATGGTGCTGTTGGCCGGATACATGCCGTTGGGCAGCACGCAGTAGAGTTGCGCGACACCGCAGCCGGTCGCCGCATCGGAGACGTGGAAGCGCATGCTGTTTTGCGGGCCGTGCTCGATGGACATCATCTCGACCATGTGATTGAGCAGCAACCCGCGCCAGAGCACCGGGGTGGGCGCGAAACTCGGCACGTGCAACGCCGAGTTGATGTCGCTGCCCCGTTTGCGGATGTCGGCGGGCGAATCCCAGAGCACCCGGGTCCGCAGCTCGCCGTCGGCGCCGACCCAGAACCGGACCGCGGCGCTGCCGGCATGGAAATAGGCGATGTCGCCGTTGACCACCGGCAGGCAGGCCGAGTCGCACATCTCCGGCGCGCACCGTGGCACCAGCGTTGCGCCCGTCGCGGCATCGAGGACTTCGCCCGAACAGAGCAGAACCAGTTTGGCGCGCGGCCCGTCTCCCAGGTCCATCGTCGCGAACCGGCCGAGGAAGTCCAAGCCCGTGCGCCGCCATTTCTCGGCGCCAGTGGCCCGGTCCAACCCGACCAACCCGTCGGCTGCGGCCGCGATGAGCCACGGGCCGGCCATGGCCGGCGGCACGGGCGGCACGGTGCGGCTGCGGCACTCCTGACCGCTGGCCAGGCGCAGCACCTGCGGCGCAACGGGCGTGGCCCAGACCTGGGTGCCGTCCTGCTTGAAACAGGCCACCAACCCGCGCCGGTCCTGCATCCAGACCTGTTGCGTGTCGGCCAGCGCCGTCAGGCAGGCGTTGGTGAACTGGGTGCCGGCTTTTGCCACCCGGTAAGGACGCGCGCCCGGCGGATTCCAGATCACGTCCCGGTCGTAGGTGACCCCGATCTCCTCGGCGGGCAACGGCGGGAACACCGGCGCCGCGCCGTTGACCAGCGGCGTCTTGCGCCAACGTTCCGCGCCGGTAGCGGCATCCAAACAAGCCAGGCCGCCGTCCACGGTGGTGACGAACACCGATTGGCCCACGATGACCGGCTCGACGTCGCGCGTCGGCACCGGCACGCTCCAGCGGACATTGATCTTCTTGTCCAGGTCCCACGCCACGGGCGGGCGGGCGTCGGGGAAACAACCGCTGCCGTCGCCCCGGTGACCGCGCACCGCGCCCGAGACCGGGCGGGACGGGGCGGTCGCGACCGCGGTCGTGGCGCGGGGCGCGTTGCCGCGCGCGACCCAGACCGAGAAGGAACCATAGACCCGCTCGGCGTACTTGTGGATGTGCGAGCCCATGTTGCCCATGTTGCCGTCCAGGGTGGGCCGGGCCGAGCAACAGACCGTGATCTGGTTCGGGCCGGCCACCAAGTCCACCGGGAAGACCGCGACCTGGTTGGGGGTCTCGCGACGGTCGGGCCGCCAGACCAGCGAGCCGTTGACCCACACCCGGCCATCCCAGTCGGCCGCCGCCGCCAGCCAGATCCGCTCGGCCTTGTCGGCCTCGATCGTGGTCGTGGCGTACCAACTCGTCAGGAGTTGATAGAAGAAGTCCATCGTGTCGCCCGACACCCCCGTGTGGGCCGTGAGCGGGCCGCCCTTGAACAGCGCGGTCTCTCGCCGGTAGTTCGTGCCCCAACGGTCCCGATTCTCTCGCGTCGGCGTCAGCAGCGTTCGCGACATGGTGACGCGTCCGTCCTTGTCGCTCGGCTCGGCGCGCCAGACCCAGAGGTGCTCCATCGGGTTGGGGTGCGCGAGTCGGACTGCCACGCCATTGGTGGACACCTGCGCCAGCGACCGCCAGCCGGGCCGGACCGCCAGTTCCGGCAGGTACGGCGCCGAGTCGAACGCGTAACTGCGGGGCAACACCCCGAAACAGGTCCAGTCCCCCAGCAACCGCCAGTCGCTTTCCTTGTCCGGCAACCGGTTGCCGCCGGCCGGCGCGCGGGCCGCGACCTGCTGGCGGCCGTAGGGCCCGAACTCGGGGGCGGGATTGGCGCGGGCGCCGATCACGGGGGCGGTGTTGGCCTGCCGGTCGGCCAGGGTGCGTTGGGCAATGCGGACGATGTCCTCCAAGTACGCGGCGGCGCCGTTGGCGTCGGGACTGATTTCGGCGGCCAACGCCTCGTGCAGATGTTCCGGCACCGTGATGGTGGTCGGTCGCACGATGCTCTTGCCCCGGACACGCAACGCCCAATAGTCGAACCGGTTGTCCAGCCCCTCCTCGGCCTCGCGCAGCGCCAACGACAACGGCAGCGGATACTCGCGCAGCGCCCGATCCAACGCCGTCACCTGCCGATACAATGCCAAGCCTTTACGGAAGGCCTGCTCGGCGGGCGCAGCGCCGGCCGCCGTGATCGGCGGCAGCGACGCAAGGCCGGTCGGCGCCGGCGCCACGGCGGCCAGCACCGCCCGTGACACCTTCCCGTCCAGTCCGTCGGTCTCGTAACTGCCCGTGAACGCCCGATACAAAATGCCGCCGAGGACTCCCTCGGTCCGCTCCTCGCCGCGCACCTGCGTGAACTGGCCCGTGACCGCCCCGCCGGCCGGCGCGGCCAGTTCCGCGCGCAACGAGTACCGCCGCAAAGTCTCACCCGTGCGCACCGTCAGTTCGGCGCTCAGCGTCTTGTCCTTCAACTCCCAGGCGTCCAGCCACAATGCGTACTCGGCGTTCTGGAACGGCCGGTCACGTTTGCCCAGCCACCCGCGCAGGATGCGGCCCTCGTCCACCCAGAGAAACAGGTCCGTCTCGCCCCGGGCAATCCGCGGCGTGAACGTCGGCGCGCCGAGCACGGCCCGCAGCACCCAGCCGCGCCGCTCGGTTGCCCGCAACGCGAACCGCTGGTCCCACGGCTGGAACCGCTCCCGCGGCCCGCCCCACCAGTCCGGGATAAAATTGTCGCCAAACCCGGTGTGGAAATCGCCGCTGCCATACTCGGGCAGGAATTGGTCACAGTGTTCGCCCGCCATGTGCATGTCGAACCGGAAATCGCCTTGGGC
The DNA here is from genome assembly GCA_041306525.1 of Verrucomicrobiota bacterium. Taxonomy (GTDB): domain Bacteria; phylum Verrucomicrobiota; class Verrucomicrobiia; order Palsa-1439; family Palsa-1439; genus JBFZFE01. The sequence goes on from JBFZFE010000157.1 coordinate 3,518, forward strand.
CGTGGTCAGCGCCAACCCGCCGCTGACGCCCCCCTCCAGGTCCGCCTTCAGGGCGCTGGCATCGCTGCCGGCCAGATGAAATTGTTGCCGGGTCTTCGCGCTCAGCATCCCGAGTTCGGGGCCATACCAGCGACTGCCGCGCCGCTGCAACGTCAGGCGCGCATCCTCGCGGACCGGCTGGAACTCGACTTTCGTGACCAAGATGCGGTCGCCGGCTTTCTCCAGTTTCGTGCGCCAGGGCAGATCCACGCCCTGGAGCGGCCGCAAAATGTAACCCGAATAGACCAGAAACGGCTCGTGCAAATCCAGCAGCACATCCAGCCCCGCGCCCGCCGCCGCGTCCGCGCGGCCGCGCTGCTCCAGCAGCGCCAACAGCGAGTCGCGGGTCTGCTCCAGCGCGGCCACCGACTTGGCCGCGCGCTGGGCTCCCGCGTCGTTGGCCGCGGCCGGCCAACTGATCGGCGCATAGGCCGGCGCATTGCTCTGCTGCGCCACGGTCGTGATTGCCCCCGCCACCAAAGCCAACAAGCAAAGCGTCATCGTCTTCATGCCCGCGATTCAACACCCTGGCCGCCAAAAGCGCAATGGACAGACGGCGCACCGCCTTGCAGTTTCGGCGCAAACGCCAGACGCCGTTCGGCGCCGGTTTGCCACGGGAGTACGGCAACACTGTTCGGCGCCGGTCTCTGACCGCGCCGTCCGGCCCGACCGTCAGGTCTCCCGGTCCGGG
>JBFZFE010000158.1:0-8270 GCA_041306525.1 Verrucomicrobiota bacterium
GCGCTGCTGTCGGATGGCATTCGGCCGACCGGCATCGAGAACCTCGACATGATCCCGAGCGAGGTTGACCTTGCTGTGGCGGAGGTCGATGTGGCGCGAACCGAGAATTACCTCCAACGCCTGCAATGGGCCCTGAACCCGATCCGCACTTCCAGCCGGTACGATTACCTGCTCATTGATTGTCCTCCCTCGCTTGGCATCCTGACGATGAACGCGTTGGCGGCGGTGGATCGCATCCTGGTGCCGATTCAGTGTGAGTATTTCGCCTTGGAAGGGCTCGCCGTCATTTTGCGCATCGTGCAACAGATTCGTGACAGCGGCGCCAACCCGACGCTCGATGTCGCGGGTATTGTGATGACCATGTACGACGGACGGACCAATCTCGCGCAACAGGTGGTCGGCGAAGTGCGCCGTCATTTTGGCGACAAGGTTTTCCGGGCGGTCGTGCCCCGGACCGTGCGGCTGGCGGAAGCGCCGAGTTTCGGCAAACCGATCACAATGTACGATCCCGGCAGCTATGCCGCCTCGGTCTATCGAGAGCTGACCGAGGAGTTGGTCTCGCGGATGGATAAAGACGCCACAGCGACATTGCCGGTCGCGCCCGCAAGCGCGCAAGCAGCACCTGCGGCTGCCGTGCCGGCGCCGGTTGTCGAAGCGCCCGCACCGGTTGTGACGGTGGTGGCAGCTGCCCCGGTCACATCTCCCGCCCCTGCACCAGTGACAGCAAAAGCAGCCCCCATGAAAAAAGCGAAGGGCAAGTCTGCCCCGGTAAAACCAGCGGCTGGAACGGCGCCTGGCAAGCCAGCTTAAAAATCGCGGCGCGGACGGTTGGCGCGTTCCTTGGCACTTCTGTACTGCTCGATTTTGTCCTTCGCGCTCGTTGAACCGGTATCGGTGGCGACAGTTTTGCCGTCTACTTGAGCTTCCACGACATAGGCGATCAGCTGCGATTCGCTGCCGCAGCCCGTACACTTACTGAGTTCCACGGCATCACTCTCGACCTTGAGCCGCTCTGCGACCTTGAGCGATAGCTTCTTGGTTCCTTCCGCCAGTTGGGCTGACGAGATGCCGCTTGTGTGTGCCGGCTGGACAAGGATGCTCCAGCGGACGACCAAGTTCTCGATTGGTTTGGCGCTCAGATTGCTGGCGTCCACCTCGAAGACCAGTGTCCGAAAAGTCTGGTTGTGGATGTTGTTGTATTGTCCGGCAGCGACGTTTTTGGTCTGTTGCCGTTTATTGACCACAATCTTGACGGGGCTGATTTGGGCCTGAACCGGCAAGGTGAAGGCGAGCAGCAGAGCGGCGCAGCAGCAGTGCAGAATCGGTTTCATATCCTCCTTCTTAGATGGTGTGCCCGGCGGGAGTTGAACCCACAACCTTTGGCTCCGGAGGCCAACGCTCTATCCAATTGAGCTACGGGCACACGCCAATGACGCTGGGTATCTTAGTGCGTGGCACAGCGGATGCAAGGACGTAAATCGCAGCGGGCGCGGGTCTTCAGAAGCGGTGGCGCTTCTGATTGGCGGCTTCGCGGGCCTCGTTGACTTTGCCGCGGATATTCATCGGCTGGGCGGCCGAGGCTGCCACGTTGCCGTCCACGACTACTTCCACCAAATATCCCAGCACCTCGGCGTTGCCTGAGCGGCTGGAACCGCCCCAGCTGCTTTGGTAAAACTGGCCCAACTCGATGACATCGGTGGTAAATGTGTACTTCTGCCCGCGAGCGAGGTCGGTGTTCTTCTTGCCTTCCACCAGGCGCAGCTTGCCGCCACCGGGTTCGCGCAACACAACCGACCAGCGGATTTGGAGCGCCGACACCGTGCCGGTGCTCGCGTTCATGATGTCCACGGTGTAGCTCAGGGTCTGGACCCCAGATTTACTGGAGTAGGTGTAACCGTAATAGCTGGTGCTGTTGTGTGTTGTGGACTCGGTGTTTTCATTTTTCTTTACGCTGACCAACAACGGGATGGCTTGCGCATACGCGGATGCTGTCCACGCCATTGCAAGGATGGCGGTCGCGATCAAGAGAAGTGCTCGTTTCATAGTAGGTTCCTTGCCTGATAGGATGAAACCACGGTGCCGTCCGGTCAAATCAAAATTCGGAAAAACTTCTTGCCACCCGCTGCTGCTCCCGACCATTGTGCCGGCATGAAACGCAGCGACGGTCGCCAAGCACACGAACTCCGCCCCATCAAAATCACGCCGCACTTTCTGGCCGCGCCGGCCGGCTCGGTGTTGATCGAGATGGGCAACACCCGCGTCGTTTGCGCCGTCTCCGCCGAAGATGGCGTGCCACGTTGGATGCGGGAACAAGGGGTTACCGGCGGCTGGATCACAGCCGAGTACTCCATGTTGCCCTACGCCACCGCGCCGCGGAAGCCGCGTGAAATCACCAAAGGCCGTCCGGAAGGGCGCACACAGGAGATTCAACGCCTCATAGGCCGCTCCTTGCGCACCGTGGTGGACCTGGAACTCGTCGGCCAACGCACGCTCTGGGTGGATTGCGATGTGCTGCAGGCCGACGGCGGGACTCGCACGGCCGCGATTACCGGCGCCTCGGTTGCAATGGAACTGGCTTTGAACAAACTCCGCGCCGACGGCCGGCTGACAGAGAATCCGATGAAATCCCACGTGGCGGCGGTCAGCATCGGGCTGGTGGGGGGCGAACTGTTGCTGGACTTGTGCTACACCGAAGACGTGCGGGCGGCTGTGGATGCCAATCTGGTGATGACGGCTGACGGGAAGCTTGTCGAAGTGCAGGCCGGTGGCGAGGAAACCCTCTTCACGCAACGCGACCTCACCCGGATCCTCAAGCTGGGCGGCCAAGGCATCCGTCAACTGGCGACGCTACAGGCCAAAGCCCTGCGCGAAAGCCGGTAGGCAAGCCGGTGACTCAGGGCGCCGGCGCCTTCACTGTCACCGTCACCGACTCGAAGCCGACGCTCTTGAGGAACCCTTGGACGGCCGTCTCGGCATTGTGTTGTGCGTTCGAGAGGATTTGCATGCCGAGGGCGGCTTGTTGGACAGCTTCAAGCGCGGCTTGACGGGCATTTTGTTCGAGTTGCGGGTTGGCGGTGACCCAGAATGATTTGCTGCGGTCCCAGACCTGGGTCTGCTTGTCATCCACGAACACATGCAAGACCTTTGCTGGTGGCAGCTGGACGGCAATGGAACGGGCGCTGATCTGGACATCCTGCCGGGTGAGGGTGGTCAAATCCACGCCGCCAAGGACATTTGCCTGCACCAGCATCATGACGGTTTCCGAACCGAACGGAACCTTCTCTTCCTTCAGCCCGATGGCTTTCTGGATCGTGTAACGGACAGTCACCAGTTCGTTGAGTTGCTGAATCTGCTGCACCACGGCGGAGGCGTCCAGTGTGCGTGTGACCGTGCCGCGCCCCTGCCGGGCTTGGACCCAGTAATAAAGTGCCGTCAGGGCCAGCGCCACCATCACGATCAATACTGCATAGAACTTGAGCCGTCTGATCATGCCAACTCCTTACCAGTGGCGCCGGCGAAAGGTGACAAACTCGCCGACGCGCAAATCCGGTTCATAGGGCGCGGGATGTTTGATGAGCACCCAATAGATCTGCCCAATCTGCAGACCAATCGAACCAGCGAACGAGTCGGCGGGAACCGCAAAACTCAACGTCTCCCGTTCGGCGACCCCTCGCGGCGGGACAGTGAACCATTCGGTCTGCGTCCCGGTCGTGTTGGGCAGGTAATAGTCTTTGTCATGGTCCACCAAGATGAAATGTTTCCGGCTCAGTTTGAGCGGGAACGGGTTGGGGTTCTGGACGCGGATTTGCACCATCAGCAGGTAGTTGGTTTCCGCCCGGCCGAGTGTTGTCTCGGTGAGCCGCAAGACGTAATTGGTGCCGCTATACGTGGAGACAGTGTGCGCCTGGCTGAACAACCGGGCCTCCCGGGTTCGCACCCACGCCAAGCCGCCCAAGCTCAACGCGATGAGGGTGACAGCCACCAAGCCCACCAACATCTGGAGACGACGGTTCATATCAGTGAAACAGCAGGTTGAGCGAAACCAACAGCAGGAGACCGGTCCCGAAACTGAGCAGGACTGATTTGCGGTCGTGCTTCATCAGTTCGCCGAAGATGGCATGCCCGGCCAGAAAGAGAAAACCGCCGCCGACATGCGCCAGCACGGCGGCCACCCAGACGGGCGGCACTTTGTCCAGGAACAGCACGCCGAGGATGCCGCCCAGCACCGTCGTTGATTCCACCGCCGCGACCCAGCACATCGCGCGCAGTTTGCTGAATCCCGCCCCGAGAAGCAGCGCCCCCAGCGCCAGGCCTTCCGGCACCTTGTGGACGCAAATGGCGAGCAACAGGGACAGGTCCAGGTGCGCCCCGTGGTCGTGTGACTCGTGTCCGGCAGCCAGCGCCAAGCCGTCGAGTGTGCTGTGAATGGCAAGGGCGATGATCAGGCCGCTGGCGATCTCGCTGAACCGGTGCGTTGTCGCCTCGTCAAAATGGCTCGCCGCGCAAGCCGGGCAGACATGGAACACATATTTCGTGAGCAGGGCAAACGCCGCGTAGCCGGTTCCGAATGCAATCGCCAGTTCCCACCACGGCATCGCGGTCGCGCTTTCCGGCAAGATGGCCGCGACGGTAACGCCGAGCAGCGTGCCGGCGGCGAAACTGATGAGCACGCAGAGGCGCTGATGGGACAACTTGATCGAGGCGCTGACCCCGCCGCCGATGAGCGCGAGCGCGAAGGCCAGCAGGGCGCGGCCGAGGATGGCGTGAGTTGCTTCGTCGTGCATTTACTTTGCTGCCGCAGGTTGCTGGGCACCTTTCTTGGTCGCGGGCTTTTCGTCTTCGGGCTCAACAGGCAGCGCAGCGCCCTTCTCGGTCCAGCGCGGGCGGTCGGCGAAGAGGATTTGCTCGTTGGACGGCGGGAACATCGTCACCGCCTTGAGGGGGAAGCTGGCCGGTAACCGTTCCCGCACGATGCTGGACCATTCCTTGAACTCGCCCTTGACCAGCTCGCTCTGGAACTTCCGATCCAGCATGTAAGGCGTCAACAGCATGAACGAGATGCCGCCCTTCGGCGCCACGAAGTAGTGGATGTCCTCGAAATTCTTGATCTCCAGGGGCAACCACACGGTGCGCCGGTCGCCGACCCAGGCCATGGCCCAAGGCAGGTCGCTGGCGCCGATTTCCTCGGGACCAAACCATTTACCGATCAAGGCGGTGTAAGGCGCGATGTAGGGCGGGTAGGGGAACATGCCGCGCCGCGGCGGCAACATCGTGTAGAGCAGCGGTGCCACGTTCACCAGCGCGAACAACCCGATGGCGGCGCCTTTCATGAGTATGTTCGGAAAATTGAGCCGGTCGAGCAGGAGATAGAAAAACGCGACGCCAAACACCGCCACCAGCGGCAGGAACAACACCAGCAAATCACCGCCATTGGGTTCGAAGCCGGGGCGCAGGCTGACGCCGAAGAGCGCCATCGCCAGGATGCCGGTCCCGAGCAGGCCGAGCACCACCCCGCGCAGGCGGGCAATATCACGCCGTCGAAACGCGTACATCACCCCGACGAGGAAAAAGCAGATGAGGAAATCCGAACTCAGCTCGCGCAACGAACCCACGAAATGGGCGCGCGTGCCGGTGACAAGTTCGCGAACAACGGCCTTGAACGAGAACAGCGCCTCGGGTGCGGGTTGATAGGTGCGCTGCAGGATTTCGCCGCCGAACAACTGGTACTTGGCGATCCCCAACAGACTGCCGGAAACAAGCTCGTTGCGAATCAGCCACGGGGTGATCACCGCCAGGAAGATCACGCCGTAGAGCAACGCCCAACCAGCAGCTCCCCGGCCGCGCAGGATGCGCCAGACGTAAAACAGCAGCGGGATGACCAGGAGCCCCGCGGTGTAGCGGGTCAGGAAACAAAGCCCCGCCAGCACGGCGCTGATGATGAGCAGGGCAATGGCCGCCACATCGGGGCGCCGCAGTGACGCCGGTTCTTCGCCGCTCGCCGGCGGGTTGAGACGACGGTCCACCAGCCACAAACTGCCGACCGTGAGCAACACCAGCAGCATCAGCAGATTGGTCGGCAGGCCGGCAATGCTGTAGCTCCACAGGGTATCCGAGAACAACAGCAGCAAGCCGGCGGTTACCGCCACGCGTGTGTCAAAGAGCGCCTTGGACCAGAGATAGATCACGATGAGTGAGAGCAGCAGGAAGATCTGGTTGAGCGGCAGGATGACCCAGCGTTCAGGACTGAACACGCGGTCCGCGCTGCTCATTTCAAACAGCGAGGCGGGCAGGGCCTTGAAGATGCCGGCCAGCACCAACGGATAGAGCGGGGGATTATAGATGTCGGGATGCTGCTCGATGCGGGTCTCATGCGTGGGGGAGTGCTCCTTCATCTGCCACAGGCTCAGCGGACGGATGACGTAGGTTGTGAATCCCTCGCCGCGGGCGATGTTGCGCGCCAGCTGCGCCATGTCCATGGCTTCGGCGCGTTCCAAGCCGCGGAACTGCAACGCCGTGTAGACCAGGCTCAATCCCACCGCCACCAAGGCGGCGAGTATCCACAAAACCACGCGTTTGCCGCGGCCAACCTCGACCGCGTAGACCCCGGACTGTACCTTCACATCTGAACTGCCTTCCATGTCATTCCCCTTTGTCGGACTAGTAATCTTCCAGTCCGTACGTCTTTAGTTTTCGGTGCAACGTGCGGCGGCTCATGCCGATCTTCTGGGCAGCCTTCGTGCGGTTGCCACCCGTATCCTTGAGCGCCTGCATGATCAACTGTTTCTCCGCTTCCTCCACCGTCATCGTCACGCCGGGACGCACCACGCTGACCTTCGTCAGGTCGGCGCCACCCCGCACCGCGGCGGGCACGTCACGCAGCGTCAGCTTTTCGCTGCGCGCCAGCACGACCATCTGCTCGACGGCATTGCGCAATTCACGAACGTTACCGGGCCAGTCGTACGCCAGCAGCATGTTCATCGCGTCTGGTGACAGTTCGGTGACGTTCTTGTTGTTTTCGTGGTTACATTGCTTGAGGAACGCACTGACCAGCAGCGGAATGTCCTCGCGTCTTTCGCGCAACGGCGGCAGCGGCAACGTCACGACGCTGAGCCGGTAAAACAAATCGTCGCGGAACTTGCCCTCGCCGACCATTTTCTTCAAGTCCTTGTTGGTCGCCGCGACCAGGCGCACGTCCACGTGGATGGTTTTCTGCCCGCCGACGCGCTCGAAGCTGCGCTCCTCGAGCACGCGCAGGATCTTGACCTGCATGGCCGGCTCGATCTCGCCGATTTCGTCCAGGAAAATCGTCCCGCCATCCGCCAGCTCGAAGCGGCCGATGCGCCGCTCGATGGCGCCGGTAAAGGCGCCTTTCTCGTGGCCAAACAACTCGCTCTCCAGCAGCGCACTGGGCAGCGCCGCGGCGTGAACCGCCACGAACGCTCCCTTCTTGCGCGGCGAAAGGTTGTGCAGCGCATGGGCCACCAATTCCTTGCCGGTACCCGTCTCGCCGGTCACCAGCACCGTGGCGCGGGTCGGCGCGACCTGCTGGACAATGTCGAAGACCTCCTGCATCGCGGGCGATTCGCCGACGATGTTTTCCATGCCGAACTTCTTGTCGAGCTGCGCGCGGAGGTTCTCGTTCTCCGTCTCCAGTTGCCGGGTGCCAAGGCCGCGTTGGATGACCAGCTCCAGTTCGTCCAGGTTCACGTTCGGCTTGGTGACATAATGGAACGCGCCGACTTTCATCGCCTCGACGGCGCTTTCGATGGAGCCGTAGGCGGTCATCATGATGCAGACCGGTGGGTTCTGCATCGCCGTGGCCCGCTTGAGCAGCGTCATGCCGTCCACGCCGGGCATGCGCAGGTCGGTGATCATCACGTCCACTTTGTTGGCTTCGAGCAACTGCACCGCCTTCTGGCCGTCTTCGGCCAGCAGGACGTTGTAACGCTCACTCAACGCGCGTTGGAGGCCCTCGCGGGTCCCGCGTTCGTCATCCACGACAAGCACTGTTGGTTTCATTTCGGTTCTCTCACCACATTGGTTGCCGACAACAACCGCGTGCGCTTCTCCGCGATGGGCAGCCGCAGGCGGAACGTCGTGCCGCGCCCGACGCTGCTCTCGATCTCGATCGTGCCGCCGTGTTCGCGGACGATGCGTTGGACAATCATCAGGCCCAAACCGCTGCCTTTGATCTTGGTTGTCTGGTACGGCTCAAAAAGACGCCCGACCTGCTCCGGCGCGATCCCCGCCCCGGTATCGATGAACGAAAC
>JBFZFE010000159.1:0-4685 GCA_041306525.1 Verrucomicrobiota bacterium
GGCAGTTCCTCGAACAACTCCAGAAACCCGACGTTGACCACATCGAGGGACTCTCCCCCGCCATCGCCATCGAACAGCGCACCGCCGGCACCAACCCGCGTTCCACCATCGCCACAACGACGGAGATCTACGAGTTCCTGCGCCTGCTCTTCGCCAACGTCGGCCATCCGCATTGTCATCAGTGCGGCAAACCGATCACCCACCAGACGACCAGCCAGATTGTGGACCAGATTGCCGGGCTTGGCGAAGCCACGCCCATCGCCATCCTCGCGCCCTTGGTGCGCAACCGCAAAGGCGAGTTCCGCGATGTGCTGGCCCGGATGCGCGCTGAAGGCTTCCTGCGCGCCCGCGTGGACGGTCAACTCGTGGACGTGAGCGAACCGGTCAAACTCGATAAGAAGCAAAACCACAACATCGAACTCGTCGTCGACCGCGTCACCATCACCGAACGCAACCGCCCCCGTCTCGCCGACTCCGTCGAAACCGCCCTCAAGTGGGGCACCGGCTTGTTGATTGTCGAACGCGCCTTGCCGGGCAGCCCGCCCGTCGAACGTCTCTACAGCAACCAGAACGCCTGTGCCGATTGCGGCATCAGCTACGGCGATTTCACGCCCCGCCATTTCTCGTTCAACTCCCCCGAAGGCGCTTGCCGGACCTGTCTCGGCCTTGGCACCAAGCTCGTGTTCGACCCCGACTTGATCGTGCCGGACAAGAACAAGTCCATCGACGGCGGCGCGATCACGGCTTGGCGACGCGGCGGACGCCGGCTGATCATCTACTACAAGATGCTGCTGCGCGGCTTGGCGAAGCATTACAACTGCGACTTGGAAGTCCCCTTCAAAGACCTGCCGGCACAGGTGCAGAAAGCACTGCTCTACGGGACCGGCGACGAGGAAATCGAGTTCACCCACTACCGCAAAGGCGCTTGGCGCAAGATGACCAAAGCCTTCGAGGGCGTCATCCCCAACCTCGAACGCCTCTATGTCGAGAGCGACAGCCAGTTCACCAAGTCGCGCCTCCAGCAATACATGGTCGGCATGCCCTGCCCCGAGTGCAAAGGTTCCCGGCTCCGCGCCGAAAGCCTGGCGGTTACCGTCGGCGGCAAATCCATCGTCGCCGTCACCAAGCTCGGCATCAAGAACGCCCTCGAATTCTTTGGCTCGCTCGCCCTTTCCGAAAACGAACGCCGCATCGCCGACCAGATCCTGCGCGAAGTCACCGCCCGGCTCCGTTTCCTCCAGAACGTCGGCCTCGGCTACCTCACGCTCGACCGGCAAAGCGACACGCTCAGCGGCGGCGAAGCCCAACGCATCCGCCTCGCGACGCAAATCGGCGCGGGTCTCGTCGGTGTGCTCTACGTGCTCGATGAACCCAGCATCGGCCTGCATCAACGCGACAACAATCGCCTGCTCGACACCCTCAAAGGTCTGCGCGACTTGGGCAACACCGTGCTGGTCGTCGAGCACGACGAAGACACGATCCGCGCTGCTGATTACATCGTCGATCTCGGCCCCGGTGCCGGTGTTCGCGGCGGTGAACTGGTCGCGGCCGGTAACCTCGATGTTATCCTCGCCGCCCCGAAATCCCTGACCGGCGCGTATCTCCGCGGCGAACTGAGGATACCGGTCCCCAAGCAACGACGTTTGCCGGAACGCGGTTGGCTCACGATCAAGAATGCCCGCGAGAACAACCTCAAGAACATCGATGCCCGCATCCCGCTCGGCCTGCTCACCTGCGTCACGGGCGTCAGCGGCTCCGGCAAGAGCACGCTCGTGGATGACATCCTCCGCAAAGCACTGTTTCGCCAGCTGTACCGGGCCAAAGACCGCCCGGGCGCGCACGACGCGATTCTCGGCGCCGATGAACTCGACAAGGTCATCGTCATCGACCAGTCTCCCATCGGCCGCACGCCCCGCTCCAACCCGGCCACCTACACGGGTGCGTTTGACCTGATCCGCAAGCTCTTCGCCCAACTCCCCAACGCCAAGGTCCGCGGCTACGGTCCCGGTCGGTTCAGCTTCAACACCAAGGGCGGCCGCTGCGAAGCCTGCAAAGGCGACGGCCTGATCAAGATCGAGATGCACTTCCTGCCCGACGTGTACGTCACGTGCGAACAATGCGGCGGTCGCCGTTATAGTCGCGAAACGCAGGAGATCACCTACAAAGGCCGCAACATCGCCGACGTGCTGGAAATGACCGTCAACGAAGCGGAGGAATTCTTCCGCGCCGTTCCCAAGCTCCGTGACATTTTGCAGACGCTTCAGGAAGTCGGGCTCGGTTATATCCACATCGGCCAGTCGGCCACCACGCTGAGCGGCGGCGAAGCCCAACGCATCAAGCTCGCCACCGAACTCGCCAAACGCGCCACCGGCTGCACCCTCTACATCCTCGACGAACCCACCAGCGGCCTGCACTTCGCCGACATCGCCCAACTGCTCGATGTCCTCACCAAGCTCCGCGATGCCGGCAACACGCTTCTGGTCATCGAACACAACCTCGACGTCATCAAGACCGCCGACTGGCTCATCGACCTCGGCCCCGAAGGCGGCGACGCCGGTGGCCAGATCATCGCCGAAGGTCCTCCCGAGATAATCTGCGCAGTCCCCGCCAGCCACACCGGCCAATACCTCCGCCCCGTGCTCGCGGCAGCCCCTGCCTCAACCAATCTGACCGTCAAACCTGCATGAGCCTCTACTTGGAATTCGACAAGATCGTGCAGCGATTCGCCGCTGCGCAATTGCGCTACGCGGTCGCGGGCGGACTGGCGGTCGGGTTGCACGGCCACGTGCGCGCCACCCAGGACATGGACTTCATCCTCGACCCCATGGACCTGCCGAAAGCCACAACGCTGTTGACGCAGCTTGGCTACCGCAGAGCGCCTGACTGCCAGGCTTTCCCGCGGGCAGGTTTTGAGCTTTGGCGATTCCACAAAACCGTTCGCCACGACCTGATGCTGGTGGACATTCTCGTCGCGACTTCGCGGACAATGCAAAACCGCCTGAAACGCGCCATTGAAATCCCGTTCGGAGCCGGCAAGATCCGCGTTGTCACGACCGCCGACCTGATCGCGTTGAAGAAACGGCGCAACTCGGCCGCCGACAAATCGGACATAGAGTTTCTGGAGGGAAACAAGTGAAGCGCCAGCGGGTAACCGATGCCCGGGACGTAATTCGCCGGATCAGCGAGTTGCGGGATCTGTGTCGTGCGCTGGCGCGGGCGGGCTACCAAGCGGGGCTGCATCGCCACGACCCGGACAAGCCGCCCAAGCGCGTCAAGGAAACCCCACGAGCTTACCGGGTCCGTCGAGGTTCAAAGTAACTCCGCCCCGTTCTGTAACGTGGAATCGGACCGGATGATGAACCACAAAGCCACCAAGCAAGGACTCCAGCAGTCCGGGGCTCCCTCACCAACGTCTCAGTTCTTGGTGTCCTGGTGACTTGGTGTTGAATTCCCGTTCACCGCGCACGCATCAGAACTTCACCGATTCAACGAACTTGATGAGCGCATCGCGCTGGGCGGCGACAACCGCGGCATCACCGGTCATCTTGAAGAACCAGGAACTGCCGTCCTTGGGCACGGTCACGACGATCATGGCCTTGCCTTCGGCGGGGTTGACCATGTCATCGAGCCGCGATTCGATACCATCGACGGTCAGCTTGGTCTGGGTACCGGGAGCTTTCTCGGCCGCCAGCGGCTCCAAACCGATCTGACCGCGCCAGCGGTTGAGGTTCGCCAACGGCCCGCCCACATCGCCCGGGAACACCGTCACCGCAATGTCCGCGCTCTGGCCTTCGGGACCGCTCACCACGAAACTGCCCCGCCGAACATTCGAGGTCCGACCGGCTTTCCAATCAGCCGGCACCGTCCATTTGGGGTTCCCGGAGGAAGAAAGCGTCTCCGCAGGCAGATTCTGTCCCGCCATGTCAATGGGCGGATGCCCGGCCGGCAAGCCCGGTTCGCTGCTCTGACCAATCGGCGGGTGACCCGGCGGCAACTCCAGCGTGCTTGGCGCGGGTACGTTGCTGACCGCCGGTGATGGCGACGCTGTTACCGGCTTGTTTTCGGTCTTACCGCAGCCGACCACGACCAGGGCCGACAACATGATGGCAGGAATCAAATAAGGTTTCATCGAATGCCCCCGAAAGTCGGCGCAAGCCCCCCGCAAGTCAAGGCCACGCTTGCCGCGCGTTGTCCGGCACGCCTGCCGGTTACCGCAACTTTTCTAGGGGCGCGAATGCCCTTGGCGGCGTCGTTTCGGCCAAGGGTTTCGCGCGGTGCCGCTCTTCAGGTGAGGAACGCCGCCCTCCGTGGCGGTCGCAGCCCACCGGCCTGCCGCCGAAGACAATGGGATCCGCCGTTCGCAAACCCCAACTCCGGGTTCACCACCAAGCCGCAAAGACACCAAGAAAGACATTAAAACCCAGAAACAGGAATGCATAGCCGCCAGGGAGCGCAAAGACCACAAAGCCAGGGGAATGTGAATCATGCGATTTCCGATCCCGAGTGAGTGGCCAATGCTCTGTAAGTCTTTGTGCCTCTGCGATCTCTGCGACCTTTTGCGGCGCCATCGCTCTTTCTCGGTTAAATGAAGACGAAACCATGGATTGGCATCGCCGCGCTGGTGCCCAACTCAAAGTTCTCGCCCCTTCGGGCTCACTGGATGAACGCGCCAGCGTCTTGGACTG
>JBFZFE010000160.1:0-2706 GCA_041306525.1 Verrucomicrobiota bacterium
CCAACCAACGAGTCGATTCGTCCTAAGTGATTGCCGGTCAACTGGCTAGTGATCTTTCCGCCGCCCGAAGGCGACCGGCTCAAGGGCGCGAGCCTGCCCAAGCTGAGCAAAACAAGACAGCCCTCCGCGGACATCTCGGGGGTGATTCTGCGCCGCCGGCAGACTTAACGGCGGAGCGCTTCCAGCGCGGCCTTGATTTCCGCCGCGGACTGGTAACGGGCCGACGGATCGCGCGCCAAGGCGCGTTGGATGATCTTTTCCATGCCGGCACTGACGTTGGGATTACGCCGCGTGGGCGGTACCGGGTCATGCTGCAACCGCGCTTGCATGACTTCCTTGGGCGTGGTGCCGGCAAAAGGCGCCACGCCGGTCACCATCTCATACATCAGCGCCCCGACCGCATAGATGTCGGTGCGCGCATCCCATGCCTTGCCTTGCACCTGCTCGGGGGCCATGTAATCGGCACTGCCAATCGTGGGGGCAAACCGCCGGAAGAAACTCGCGTGCGTCTCCGCCCGGATCGCCAACCCGAAATCCATCAGGCAAACCGCGCCATCGGGACAGAGAATGATGTTCTCGGGCTTGATGTCGCGATGCACATAACCGCGCTCGTGAACCAGCGCCAGCCCGTCGCACAACGCCTTGATCGTCTTGCGCACCTCGTCATCGGGCAGCGGACAGATGTTGCGCATCAAATGCGACAACGTATACCCCCGCAGAAACCCGGTCGCCAGGTACTCGCGTTGCGGATGCGCACTGGCCGCGACGAAACGCACAATGTTCGGATGCGTCAACTGCCGCAACACCTCCACCTCGCACAACAACCGGCCGCTGTGCCCCGGCAACGGCGCCTTGATCGCCACGGTGCTGTTGTCGCTCAAGTCAACTGCCTTGAACACAATCGCCATGCCGCTGCGGGCCACCACCTCGGTCAGCAGAAACCGGTTGTCCAGCGTCTGCCCCGGCTGCATCTCCGGAGTGACCACGGGCGCGGTCGCCGGCGCTCCCGGCCGCGGCACCGCCGTCAGGCTCTGATCCAGCTTGGCAACACGCAAGACTTGCACCGAGATGTCGTCCTCACTGCCCCGGTGCTGGGCCAACGCCACCAACCGCCGGCAGGCATCCAGCGGACCGGCATGGGTCACGATCTCGCCCAGCTCGCGGTCGTTCAACACGCCATGCAACCCGTCCGAACACAACACCACCAGATCGCCCTCCGCCACCAGCGCGGTCGCGATATCAAACTGCACTTCCGCATCCTGCCCCAGGCTCCGCGTGATCAAATGCCGGTCCGCGCTGTGACGCGCCTCCTCCGCGGTCAACAACCCGAACCGCTGCTGCACCCCCACCAACGAATGATCCACGCTCAACTGCCGCACCACCGCGCCGCGCACATGATAAATCCGCGAATCACCCACGTTCGCCACGATCAACTCATCGTGACAAAACGCCGCCACCGCCAAGGTCGCCCCCATGCGTTGACTGTTGATGGTGCGGATACCGGCCGCGTAAACCTCCCAATTGGCCTGCCGCGACGCCTCCGAGACCAGTTGCCGGGCCGACCCGCCCACCCGCGCCTCGCGAAACACCCGCAAACAAGCCTCCACCGCGATCCGACTGGCCACATCCCCCTGCCCCAAGCTCCCCACCCCATCGGCCAGCACCGCAATCGCCCCCCGGCAACAGCCATCACCGGCTTCCACGGGCATCCAGACCCCAATCGAATCCTCGTTGGTCTGACGTCCGCGCCCCGGCACCGATAACTCCGAATACTCCAGCTCCATTGCCCCGCATTGTAGCAGGCTTCCTGCCACCAGCAACGCACCAGCAAAAACACCCCGGCCGGGAGTTGAAACCACGAAACACACGGAACACACGAAAGGGAATTTCGACAGTGGACTCCGGACTCAGGACTGCATAAGGACGGCTCGCCGAGCCGTCCGCCCGCTCTGACCCGCCGCCACCCCCACCGTTCTTCTCCCCTTGGTGACCTTTGTGGTTACTCCCGCCTTCTTTGCTGAGCCATTGTTCTGGTTCCCCAACTCTGTTTGGGAAGCCTTCTGCTGACGAACCTCCGTTTCGCTGGCTGGATTCCAGGCCAACGGAGGCGCAACGCTGGAGTCAAGGGAAGGAATCGCGGCCTTCGTTCATTTCGGTGACGACCAGACGCTGCACGAACTGGTCCTCGAAGAGCCCCCGACGCCGTCGTCCGCGAGCAAGCGAACGGGAAATGCCTTCCTGATGCTCCTCGGCGTGTGAGTTACCGCAAGAAGATCAATGCTGCTTATGATATTTGTGGGTGGGCTTCTCTCGAACGACCGGTTCAGGTCGTCCGACAATCGTGCGAAAACGGGAACCCTCATCGAGGGTAACAGTGCGGACTTTCCCATGCTGGGCTGAGGTCCCTTGTGGCCGCATAGGGGGCGACGGCTTAATTGACAGCCACGGCTCCACGTTCAGGCCCAGTCGCCGCAAGGGGGCTTCGTAGCGCTGGACCACGGCGGCCACGACTGCGGGCGGGACGCTGCCGCTGCCAGTTTCCAAGCGCGACAGATAAAAGGAAGAGACTCCAACGACGCTTACCAACTGTTCCTGCGTAATACCTTCTTCTTCGCGTAGTTTCCGAACTGCCGCGCCGATCAACACAACGTCCCCGATGGCGTCATACGCCTTTCGGTAACTTGGCTTCTGGGAAAGCCGGCGATG
>JBFZFE010000161.1:0-12333 GCA_041306525.1 Verrucomicrobiota bacterium
AACTGCTGGTCGAATACCAACGCCAGCAAGCCGGTTACGAACTCGCCGGTCGGCTGATGGAACTCTCGGTCCGCCAAGGCAACAATCTGCGCGAGACCACCGCCTTGGCCCAATGGACACAGGGCAAACCCCTCGACGCCTTCGATGAATCCCAGAAATCCCAGCTCGAATTGCAGAGCACCGAACAGGAGGCGCTGCGCGACGAAGCCCGACAGGTCATCGCCAAACTGGCCGAACTCGCCCCGACCGCAACCGATGATCGCGCCAAGCTGACCGTGCAACGGGCGACGGAAGGACAACTCAGCTTGATCATCGAGCTCGCCGTCACCGACCTGAAAGCCGGCAAGCTGCTCAGCGCGGCCGGCAACGAGAAACTCAGCCGCGACCTGCTTCGCGAACTCTCCCGGCTGCTCGGACCGCCCAAGGACGCCGTGGCCGCCCTGCGCCAGGCGATCCGCGAACTCGACCTGGTCATCCAGAACGAGAAACAGGTGGTCGAGCAGACCAGACCGCTCGTGCAAAACGGCCAGTCACCAGCTCTTGCAGTCGTCGAGACGGCGCAAGTTGACAACATTGACCGCGCCGACCTCGTCTACCGCGACCTCCAAGCCATCGCCCCCACCCCAGCCGACTTGACCAAGTCGGCCATCGCCCAAATGCAGGGCGCGCGCGCTGCCCTGACGGCCAAACATGCCGGCAATGCCCTCGCCAGCGCCGAACGCTCCCTCGACCTCCTGCAGCAGGCGCGCAAAGCGTTGACCGACCAGATCGCCAAGGCCGAGTCCGAGGCGGAAAAAGATACCGGCGTCGTCGCGCAGTTAAGACGCCTGGAGCAACAGGTCCAATTGCTCCTCACCGAGCAGACCGCCCTGAAACAGCAGTGCGCCGCCGCCGCGGAAAAGGACGTCTTGGCCTACGCAAAACCGCAAGCCGCCCTGCAATTACGTACTCAGGACGCACAACGACTCGCCCAGCCACTGGTTCCCGACGCCGCACAATCTCTCGCCGACGCCGCCAGCCAGATGGATCTCGCAGAACAAGCGCTCGGCAAAGCCCCGCAGACAGCGGCCGAGGCACAGGGCGTGGCGTTGATGACGCTCCACCGGGCGCTCGATCTGATTCGCCAGGAAATCGCGCGCCTCGAAGGCGCCGAGAAGGAGTTGGCCGCGCTGGATGCCTTGCTCGCCAAGCTGGCCTGGATCATCAAAGAACAACAGCAACTCGAACTCAACACTGCCACCGCCGTGACCGCCCCGCAAAAAGCGCCTCCCCCCGCGAAGTTGGCCAGTGCACAGGGCAACTTGGCAGTCGACACCGAAAAGGTCCGCGCCAGTCTACCGGCCGACAGCGCCGCAGCTGAACCGCCGTTGGCCACCGCCCGACAAAGCATGGTCGTCGCCAAGGCCCAGATCGAAAGCGCGAAACTCGCCGCGGCCCACGCGCCGCAAGAAGACGCGCTGAAGAACCTGTATGCCGCGAAGTCCATTCTCGAGGGAATCAAGCAGGAACTCGCCGCCAAACTCGGCCAAGACACCAACGACACCCAGACTGCCGCCGCGGCAATGGCCGAGGCGTTGAACCAAGCGCAGCAACAAGTCGCCCAAGCACAGGAAACACTCGACCAGGCAGGCGCCGGGCAGATGCAGCAATTACAGCAGCAACAGCAGCAGATTGCCCAGTCCCTCGCCCAAATGCCGCAGACCCAGCAGCCGGGCACCCCGGCCGCCCAGGCTCAACAAGCGGCACAGCAGGCAGCTCAACAACTCGCCGCACAGAATTTACCGGCCGCCATCCAGTCGATGCAGCAGGCCCAAAACGCCATGCAACAAGCCATGCAAGGCGGCCAGCCAGCCCAGCCCGCCGGTGAACCAGCCGGTCAGCAACCCGGTGAGGCTGCTGGTCAGCAGCCAGGCGAACAGGCCGGTCAACCCGCGAGTCAACCCGCGGCGCCAGCTGGTCAGCCAGGAGCACAACCGCCGGGAGAAGGACAGTCGCCGATGGCCCAAGCAGCCCAGCAGCAAGCCGAGGTGATGGCTGCCGCCCAGCAACTCGCCGACACCCAGCAGAATGCCGCCGCCGAAGCCGCGATGGCCCAAGCGGCCCAAGCTCTCCAGAGCGCGGCCAGCAGCGTGGGCGCGATGGCCGCCAGTCCTGAGGGCGCACCCGCCAGCGCGGCGGCACCGATGCAGGCCGCCCAAAGTGCGTTGTCGGAGGCCGCCGCCGCAGCTGCAGGCTCACCGGCCAGCGCCGCCGCCGCCGCTTCCGCCGCCGCCGCGGCGCAAGCAGCCATGGCACAAGCTCAAGCCGCGATGGGAATGGCCGCTGCCGGGATGGGTCAGGGCCAAGGTCAAGGACAGGGACAGGGACAGGGTCAAGGCCAAGGGATGGGAATGGGCATGGGTCAAGGACAAGGTCAGGGACAAGGAATGGGTGAAGGTCAGGGAACAGGTGACGGGATGGGCAATCAATCGGGTGGCGCACAAGGCGGTGCCCGCGCGAAGGTGGATGGGAAAGGGCAATTCGTCGGGTTACCGGCCCGGGATCGGGCGGCCATCAAGCAATCGCAAACAGAGAAGTATCCCGAGGAATACGGCGGCTTGATCGAGCAATACATGAAGAACCTCGCGGACCAGACTTCAGGAGACCAGCCTTGATGCGCAACGCCGCCATGATGTTGTTGGTTGTGACACTGTTCGTACCCGGGCAGTTGATGGCGGGACCAGCGGCATCCGTGCCGGTTCCCCAGCAGGACACGGTGGTGGTTGACGAGAAGACCGCGGCGGTGATTCGCGGCGCGATCAAATATCTCGCGTCCAAGCAGAAGCCCAACGGTTCCTGGGAAGAAGGCAAGGCGGAGTGGACCACGGCGGTGACGGCCTACACGCTGATGGCGTTCATGGCGAGCGGCAACCTCCCCGGCGAAGGCGAGCACGGCAAGGTGGTGTCGGCCGGGATGCAGTTCCTGCTGGATTCGATGCAGGCAGACGGCACGTTTCTGCCGCGTCACGGCCAGTACATGTACGGCCACGGCGTGGCGACGATTGCGTTGGCGGAGTTGTATGGGCAGACCCGTTCACCGTCGATGCGGCCGAAGTTGGAGAAGGCAGTGAAAGTGATTCTCGGTTCCCAGAATCATCAAGGCGGCTGGCGTTATCACGCGCGGCCCAATGATGCTGACATCTCGGTGACGGTCTTGCAGGTGGTCGCCTTGCGCGCCGCCAAGAACGCCGGCTTGGACGTGCCGCAAGAGAGTGTCGACAAGGCGATCAAGTACGTGCAGAGCTGCTACGAGGAGCGCACGGGCGGATTCTGTTATCAACCCGGCAAGGGTGCCGGTTTTGCGCGCACGGCGGCGGCAATCTATTCGCTGCAAGTCTGCGGCCAGTATGACGACCGGACGGTGAAGACCGGCTCGCAGTATCTGCTCAAGGAAAACAAACCCGGTCGCGGCAAAGGCAGCGAATGGTTCACGTACGGTCATTTCTACGCTGCCCCCGCGCAATACATGATTGGCGGCGACACATGGAAACAGTGGTACAAAGACATGCAGGAGATCCTGATCCCCCGCAGCAAACGAGCCGGTGACCTTGTCTTCTGGGACACGGAGCTTGACCGCCGCGCCGTGGGCCCGCTCTATTGCACGGCGGTGTATGCGACCATTCTCGCCATGCCCTACCATTACATCCCACTGTACCAGCGATGATCAAAACGGGTCTTGTCCTCGCTCTTCTCCTGCTGGCCAACTCGGCTGTCTTTGGCCGCACCGGCACCTTGCGAACGCGCACCGGCATCACCTACGAAGGCGACATCCGCCTTGAGGCAGCCAGCAGCCTCCTGGTCCTTGCCGGCACCAACCAACCCGTTCGCGTGGCACTGGCCGAGGTGGAGCAGATGACGCTGAACCCCGATGCCCGCAGCGAGACAGCGAGCCTCCCCCTCGTGGCAGGCGCCCTGCCCGCCCCGTGGTTGAACCGTCAGGTTGGCCTGTTCGGGACAGCGGGCACGGCAACGTTTGTCGGCGGCAGATTCATCGTGCAAGGCGGCGGAGCGGAGGCCTGCCAGTTTGTCTACCAACCCATTGCCGGCAATGGCGAACTCATCACCCGCATCAGCTCCACAGCCGGCGGTGAGGCGGCGGCCAAAGCGGGGTTGATGGCCCGTCATGCGCTGACCGAAGACTCCCCGTTCCTCTGGGTCGCCGCCACCGCTGCCGGCAAAGGAGTCGTCCTGTCGCGCGCCACTGTCGGCAAGAACCCGCCGCAAACCGCCAGCGTCGAGTTCGCGACCCCGGGCTGGCTCAAGCTCACGCGCACGAGCAACCGGGTCAGCGCGCACACCTCGCGTGATGGCCAGAAATGGGATCTGGTGGGCGCCGAGACACTGTTGGCGAACATCCCCCTGTTCATCGGCTTCGCCGTTAACAGCGGCAACAGCCACGAACTGAACCGGGCCGTGTTCGAGAATGTGACCCTCAACCTGGCTCCGCGCGAAACCGCCCAGCAGGCTGTTACGTTGCGCAACGGCACAACTCTCGCCGCCACCATCCAGTCGGTCAACGACGTCACCATCAAGTTCACCAGCTATGGACGCAGCTTCTCCTTTCCAATGATCGAAGTGTCGCGACTGCTCCTGCGCCCGGTGGCCCCGGAGAAACTGGCCGCCCTCCCCCCCGGCCGTCGTGGCGTGTTGCTGGCCAATGGTGATTTTTACGACGGCGAGATCACCGAACTCGACGGCAACAAGGTGAAGGTCAACTCGGTGCTCTTCGGCCCGCGCGAATACAGCATCCCCAAAGAGGTTGCCGGGCTGGTGTACCGGGACCTGCGCTCCCCCGCCATGCCCTGGCTGGCGCGCGGCAGCAATGGCACCGTGTTGCAGAGCAAGTCAGTCATCCCGCAAGGTGACCGCTTCCTCTGCGAGGACGAAGTCGTCGGCGCCTTTCACCTCCCGTTTGCCGAACTCGTTGAACTCAAACGGCAACGCCCCTTGAGGTAACGGCCCGGACTCTTGCCAAACCCCCGTCGTTCCACTATCTTGGCCGCCGCTTTCATGGACTACATCCGCCACGCCCAAACCGTCTTTGACGTCGAAATCGACGCCCTGCGCCGCACGCGCGCGGCGTTGAACGGCGATTTCACGACGGCGGTGGAACTGATCGTCAAGACGTTGAAAAACCGCGGCAAACTCATCGTGACCGGCGTCGGCAAGTCCGGCAACATCGGCCAGAAGATCGCCGCCACCCTCACCAGCACCGGCACCACCTGCGTTGTTTTGAGCCCTGCTGACGCGCTGCACGGTGACCTCGGCGTGGTCAGTGATGGCGATGTCGTGTTGGCGCTCAGTTACTCCGGTGAGACCGAGGAACTGCTGAAGATCCTGCCGGCCATCAAACGGTTCGATGTCCGCATCATCGCTGTCACTGGCAATCCGAAGTCGAATATTGCCAAGCACAGCGACCTGATCTTGCCGGTCAAGATCAAGAAGGAAGCCTGCCCGTTCAACCTTGCCCCGACCTCCAGCACCACCGCCACGCTCGCCCTCGGCGACGCGCTGGCCCTGTGCGTGTTGGCCGCGCGCGGGTTCGGCAAAGCCGATTACGCCAAGCTGCACCCGGGCGGTTCCATCGGTCGCACGATGCTGGTGCGCATCAAAGACATCATGCGCAGCGGCGAGCGCAACCCGGTCATCACCGATGATCGCAGCGTGCAGGACGCGTTGCTGGCTATGACCAAGGCCCGCTCCGGCACCATCAGCATCGTCGACAAACGCGGGCGCATCGCCGGCGTGTTCACCGATGGCGATTTTCGCCGCCAGATTTCCAAGGACCGGGCCGTGCTCGACGCTCCCGTGCGCTCGGTCATGACCCCCCATCCGATCACAATTCGCGATTCCGCCCTCGCGGTGGAAGCGCTCACCATCTTCGCGCAGCGCCAGATTGACGACCTGATTGTCGTGGACGAGAAGAAGCGCCCCGTGGGCACTGTTGACTCGCAGGATCTGCCGAAGTTCAAAATGATGTAACCGCAACCAGAGAAAAGAAACAGGAGTCACACACCCATGCCGTCAGCCAATGACATGCGCAAAGGAATGGCCATCCGGTACAACAGCGACGTCAACGTTGTGCTCGATATGCAGCACCGCACCCCCGGCAACCTGCGCGCCTTCGTCCAAGCCACCATCCGCAGCCTCAAGACCGGCAAAAGCTCGCTCGTGCGCTTCGCCTCCACCGAACCCATCGAAGTGGTCAACATGACCACCCGCCGCGTCGAGTTCAGCTACAAGGACCAGAGCGGCTACCACTTCATGGACCCCGAGAGCTACGAGGACATCGCCCTCCACGAGGAATTCGTCGGCGAAGCCGCCAAGTACCTCAGCGAAAACCTTTCCTGCGTCCTCATGGAAGTCGAAGGCAAAGCCGCCGAACTCGAACTGCCCCCCGTGGTCGAACTCAAAGTCATCGAAGCACCCCCCGGCATCCGTGGCGACACCGCCACCAATGTCACCAAACCCGCCAAGGTGCAGGGCGACTTCGAAGTCGGCGTCCCGATCTTCATCAACCCCGGCGACACCATCCGCGTCGACACCCGCACCGGCAAATACGTCAGCCGCGCCTAAACCAATTCCGCCAAACGACAAAGGCGCACTGCCCCCGCAGTGCGCCTTTGTTTTTCCTTGAGCAGTTTTCTCGACCAAGCCAGTCGAGCCGCGCCCATCACCGGAGCGGACGCGATTCGGGCGCGGGTGAGGTGACTTCCTCGTGAAGCCAGTGATGCAAGATCTCCCGATAGCGCAGATTCAGGGCGATGCTCAAGGCGATCATGCACAGGATCGCCAAGCTGAACACGATGTAGCCCGAGTAGTCGTGGGCGATCTTCTTCGCCAGTTCCGAGCCAAAGCCCTGCGCCACCAGTGCCACGACGGTGGTCCGCACCAGGTTCCCCAGCACCGCCAGCGGAATGCTTGACAGGAAAATCATCCACTTCTTCCACGCACGGTCCATCACCACGTAGCCATACAAGGCGGTCAACGCCATCAGCGCCACCAACGAACGGATCCCACTGCACGGGTCAGCCACGTCCAGCGGCGCAAAACGTCCGCTCAAGGAATGGATGCCGGTCCCGTTCTGGTACACATCCAAGCCGAATACCACCAAAATCCTGGTCGAGACGTCCGCCACGAAAAAACGCAAGGGAATGGAAATGTATTGTTCCAGGAAGTTCAGCGGGACCATGAAGATCAGGAACGCACAAGGAAACCACAGGCGTCGCGCCCACTGCGCGCCGGCCAGGTACAGGATCAACCCAAAAACCAGCACCACCAGCGAGATCGCGACGACACGCGGGTTGGCCGCCTTCACGCCAGCCCAATAGACAAAAGCCGCCAGCACGATCACCCACAGCCCGGCCGCCGAGGTGCGCAACTCGATCCGCTCCCGGGCACCGCGCATCCGCCAGGCAAAAAGTCCCGCCGCAATCACCGGCACCACGTAGCCATGCGCATATTCCCCACCCCGGCTCCAGTGCTTGAAGAGCCACCCGAACAACGACACCGGCACGATCCCGACCGCACAGGTCTTGCTGATGGCATACGCATAGATCACCAGCAACAGTCCCGCCCCGGCCAGGATCCAGCGTCGCTGCTGCTCCGGCGTCAACGCCCCGCCACCGGCAAGGCTTTGTGGATGCACACTCATGGGAACCAAGCGGCTTCATACTGAGGCAGGCCCGGGGCAAAGTCAAATTCCCCAACGCCTCCTGCGACAACTACATCGGGCGGTTGCTGATCAAGATTTGCTGGCCGTCGGGGGTCAGGCCCCGCGACTCCTGAAGCGGGAAGCCTGGCGGCGGTCGTGAACCGAAAAAGCCGATCCAGAACCGGTGATATCCCCCGACCCACTCCAACACATTGGGTTCCGACAAGGTTTTCTGGGTCAGATAGATACCGGCAATGTTGCGCATGCCGTCATGGATCTGCATGAAACCCGCCTGATCCAAAGGCGCCCAAATCGCCCCCCGGTCGGCATACCATGCCACCGCCCATGGAATGTCGCTGACCAGAATCTCGGTCGGAGCAAACAAAACCCCGAATTGTCGCGGCACCTCCGCCGCATAAGGCGGGTACGGGTAGGTGTCGCGGGGCGGCAAGATCGCCAAGCCAAACGGAATACAGTTCACACCCACAAACAGGAGCACCATGCCGGCGCGACGAACCCGCGTTCGAAAGCGCAGCCGCTCAAACAAGACATAGAAAAACGCCGCCGCATAAAGCATCACCACCGGCAGGAAGAAGGTCAACGGGTTGCGCTCGGGCACGCCTTCAAGCGCAAACCAAAGCGCCATGGCCAACAACCCCCAAAACACCAGGCGCCGCAGCCGAAACACTTCGTCGCGCCGAAAACGATGCAGCAAGGACGCCAGGAAAAACACCATCAGATACCCGGCTCCGGCCTCCTTGATGGTGACTTCATAGAGCTTGCGGGAGTTCATCAGCGCTTCGCGGGCCAGCGATTTCCAGCCCAGATGCGGGGGCATCGCAAAGGTCCGTTGCACCTGGCCTTCGCGGATTTCGTTCGGGGTGCCGCGTCCCACCCCCTCGATCAGCCGGTAATGTGACAACCCCAACAACGTCCGCGAGACGCGGTAGTTACGCAGGATCCAAGGCGTCACAATGACGCCAATCACAACGGCTCCCAACACCAGACTGCGCCACTTCTTCCGCAGGACCAGCGCCAGGTAGATTGACAGCGGCAGCAGCAACGCCGCAAACATGTAATCGGTCAAGATGCCAATCCCCAACACCACCGCCGCGCCGGCAACGGCACCGCCCACCCACCACGCTGGCTTGCCGGCCGCCTGCCACTGTTCTGCCTTGAGGATGGCCAGGATGAGGAGCAGCAGCAGCGTGGAGTGGAAGCCGGTCGGCAGACCGGCAATGGCGCTGTCCAAAAGTGGATCGCAAAACAGATACAGAAATGCCGCCAGCACCGCGACGCGCCGGTCAAACAACATCATCCCAATCGTGTACATCAGCGCCAAGCCCAAGACGAAGAACACCCAGCCGGCCAGCATGAGCACCCGGTCACCGCGCAGCGATTCCTTGGCCCCGGCACTCCCCGGGCTTTCTTCCAAGCCGCGCAAGGCCCAGGACAACACCCACGGATACACCGGCGGCGTCCACAGCTCCGGAATCGCCGTGCGCTGGTTCTGAAGCGTCGGTTGCCCCACCGCATTCAAGTGATGCAGGTCGGCGGGCCGGATGTTCTTGGTGACGTACCCCCGCCCCGCCCGCAGATTCTGGGCAAGCTGGCCGAGGTCCATCGCCTGCGCATCCCGCAACCCATAAAACTGCGTGCCGGTATAGAACAGGATGACGCCCAGCGTCAGGAAGGCGAACAGACCGAGGCGGAACAACTGGCCGCCTCCGCCGGTCTTCTGCCGGGAAGCCCAGTCTTGAACCCGCTCGAAAAACGGCCGTTGGCGAGCCCAACGCCGTTGTTGCTCCTCAAGGATGGAAGCCATGCGCGCGCAGATTAGCTGACCCGCTGTCGCCACGCAAGGGCCGCCATGCCCGGCGTGCCACGGCGGTTACTCCTTGGCCGGGCGTTGCGTGTAGGTGTGGGTGGCGTAACCGTAGAATACTTCCGCCGCTTCCATCATCGTCTCGGACAACGTCGGGTGCGGATGGGTGCACTCCGCCAAGTCGCGCGCGGTCGCGCCCATCTCGACGGCGAGTACGCCTTCACCAATCAACTCACCGGCCCCCACACCGGTAATGCCGACGCCCAGCACCCGCTCGGTCTCGGGCTCGATGATGAGCTTGGTGACGCCATCGGGACGATCAAAGGAAACCGCCCGGCCCGAGGCCATCCACGGGAACTTGGCAACGACGATCTTGATCCCCTTCTCACGTGCCTCGGTCTCCGTGAGTCCGCACCAGGCAATCTCGGGATCGGTGAACACCACCGCCGGGATGACAATGTCCTCGGCCGTGCTCGGCTCACCGCAAATGGCTTCCACCGCCACGCGCGCCTCGCGCGACGCCTTGTGCGCCAGCAACGCCCCGCCCACGACATCACCAATGGCGAAGATCGACGGGTCATCAGTCTGCTGCTGGGCGTCCACGTGGATGAAGCCTTTCTCGTCCATCTTGGTCTGCGTGTGTTCTAGCCCGAGATTGGCGGTGTTTGGCGTGCGCCCGACCGATACCAACACGCGGTCGTACAACTCCTCGCGCTGCTTGCCGTCGGTCTCGCTGACGACCTTGATCTGCTTGCCGGCCGTCGCCATTTTCAACACCTTCGTCTTGACCCGGACCTCTTTGAACGCTTTCTCGGCGTACTTGGCCACCGGCCGCGTCAAATCGGGATCGGCACCGGTCAGGACCGATGGCAACGCTTCAATCACCGTCACGCGGCTGCCCAGCGTCGCGTACACGGTCCCCAACTCGAACCCGATGTAGCCGCCGCCGACCACCAGCAATTCCTGCGGTATCTCCTCGACCTCCAACGCCTCGGTCGAGGTCATCACCCGCGGGTTGCCCAAATCGAACGCCCGCGGCATGGCCGAACGCGAACCGACCGCGACGATGATCTTTTCGTAACTCAGGAACTTCTGCCCATCCGCAGTCTCGACCCGCAAGGTCTGTGAGTCCTCGAAGTACCCGCGCCCGTACATCACCTCGACGCCGCGTCGCCGCGCCAAGCCGGTAATGCCCGAACTCAACTTCTCGACGACCGAATCCTTCCACGCCCGCAGCTTGTCCACCTCAATCTTGGGTTCGGCAAACGTGATGCCGCGATGACTCGACTCGCGCGCCTCCGCCACCAGCTTCGCCGCGTGCAGATAAGCCTTCGACGGGATGCAACCGCGCGTCAAACAGACCCCGCCCAGCCGCTTCTCCTGCTCCACCAGCACCACCTTGCGACCTTTGTCGGCCGCATAAAACGCCGCGGCATAGCCTCCCGGCCCGCCGCCCAACACCACAATGTCTGCCTTGATCGTTTCCATGTGATTACAGTCGAACCTGCTCCTCGGAGAATGCCTCGAATGCCTTGACCAAATCCACCATGAACCGCGCCGCATCGGCACCGTCCACCACGCGATGATCGTACGACAAGCTCACCGGCATGATCAGCCGCGCCACAATTGCCTCGCCGCGCACCACCGGCTTCAACACCGCGCGCGCCATGCCCAGGATCGCCACCTCGGGCTTGTTCACAATCGGCGTGAACGCCCCGCTCCCAATCCCGCCCTGATTCGAGATCGTGAAGGTCCCACCCCGCATCTCGTCGGCCGACAACTTCCGCTCGCGCGCCTTGCCGGCGAGCGCTTCGAGTTCCTTCGCCACATCCAACATGCTCTTCTTGTCCGCATCCCGGATCACCGGGACCAACAACCCGTGCTCGGTGTCCACGGCGATACCGATGTGAAAATACTCCTTGAGCACCACCTCACCGGCCACCGCGTCCAAGCTCGCATTGAACATCGGATGCTTGCGCAACGCTGCCACCACCGCTTTGATCGCAAACGGCATCGGCGTCAGCCGCGCGCCATTGGCCTCGTAGGCCTTCGCGTATTTCTTGCGCAACTCGTTGAGCCCGGTCAGCTCCACCTCGTCGAACTGCGTCACCCGTGCCGTCGAGTTCCACGACTCCAGCAGCCGCCGCCCAATCGTTGCGCGCAGCGAACTGACCGGCTTCTTGAGGACCGGCCCAAACTGCGCGAAATCGACCTGCTCAGCCGGCTTCTCGGTGCGCGGCGGGGCGGCCTGTTGCTGTTGAAACGCAATCTGCTGGAGCTGCACGATGTAGCTGCGCAAATCCGCCACCGCAATCCGTCCGCCCGGCTCAGTTCCGCGCACCCGCGCCAGGTCAATGCCCAACTCGCGCGCCAGTTTGCGCACCGTCGGCGATGCCGCCACGGGCAAGCCGCCCGGCGGCATTGTCGGGGCCTGAATCGCGCCGGTCACCGGTGTTACCGGCATCGGCGCCGCGGCCACGGTCGGCTGTTCGACCGGCGCTGCAGCCGGGGCCGCCGGCTCCGCGCCGCCACCACCGCCGACTGTCATTAAGACCTGACCGGCGGAAATCTTGTCGCCGACCTTCACCTTGATGCGCTCGACCTTACCGGCTGCGGTGGCGGGTATCGTGCCGACAGCTTTCTCGGTTTCGAGTTCCAGGATCGGCTGGTCCTTGGCAATCTGGTCGCCTTCCTTGACCAGAATGTTGACGACCACACCCGAGTCCGCCCCTTCCCCTAAACTTGGCAGTCGAATATCCATAATCGCAGGCACTGTCCTATACTTTCACCGAAACACAAGCGCCGGTTTCGCCTC
>JBFZFE010000162.1:0-5801 GCA_041306525.1 Verrucomicrobiota bacterium
TCAACTATCTGGCCACCCCTTTGTTCGAGGAACACAAGCTCTCGCCCCGCGGTCGCGGCACGGTGCGCGGCGGTCGCACCTCAGGCGGCTATTCATTCGGTCCCGCCCGCCGACGTTGATGGTTGAGTCGTTGCCGGCCGGGTGCCTGGTTTGACCGCAGCGCGTGGGCGTTCTACTGTCTCCCAATCCAACCAGGAGCGAACGCATGAAACGAATGGTCTTGATCAGCTATGGGTTGATGGTCGCTGGAGTCTGCCTGGCGACCGCGGACAACAACCACGGGGAAGCCAAAGCCCAGCCAGTTCGAAAGGCCGTGGCTGTGATGTATCCGACGCAGGGATACTCGGTGCAAGGCGTGGTGACGTTTACGAAGGTCGAAAAAGGCATTCGCGTCGAAGCCCGTTTGCGGGGTCTGACGCCCGGCAAGCATGGTTTCCATGTGCACGAGTATGGGGACTGTAGTTCAACCAACGCGATGTCTGCGGGCGGTCACTTCGCCGGCGGAGGAACGAAACACGGCGCCCCCGACAGCAAAGATCGCCATGCCGGTGATTTCGGCAATATCGACGCGGATGAAAACGGCGTTGGCCGCTATGACCGCGTGGATACGATGATCGCGTTGGATGGACCCAACAGCATCATCGGTCGCAGCCTGATCGTTCACGACCTGCCCGATGACTTGATCACGCAACCGACCGGCGCCGCTGGCGGCCGGGTGGCCTGCGGTGTGATCGGTGTCGCGAAGGAGTAGGCAGTCTGCTCAGGGGCTTTGAACCAAGCCGATGCGAATCGCATAGCGCACCAGCGTGGCGACCTCATGGATGTCGAGTCGCTGCATCAACTCAGTGCGATGCGTTTGGGCGGTCTTGAAGCTGATGCCGAGATTGGCGGCGATCTCCTTGGTGGTGAACCCGTCGGCAATCATCTTCAGGACTTCACGTTGACGTGGTGAAATCGCCGCGGCTTGACTGTCGCGACTTGCCTCCGTTTGGGACTCTTCCAGTGAGGCAACCGTCACGGCGCGAGTATAGAAGTTCCCTCCCATCGCCACTGCCCGCAATGCGGGCTCGAGTTCTTCCGCCAGGTTCTTGAGCAGATAACCATCGACACCGGCGATGACGGCCTGCCGTGCGTAGGCCACATGGGGATCGAGTGCGAGGACGATGAATTTGGTCTCGGGGAACTGCGCGCGCAGCGTTTTGACCGAATCGAAGGCGGAAGCCCCCGGCTGCGAGATGTCCATCAGGACCACATTGACGTTGAATTCGGCAATTTTCGCCGCCGCCTCATCGAGTTCATCGATTTCACCCACCAACTGAACACCTCGATACAGACCCAACAATGCCCGAAGGCTGGCACGCACCGTTGGATGACGCTCAACAATCAGTACACGTATTGACATTGAAGATACACCACGTCCGCTATGCCTCTGTCGTTATGACAGAGAACCATGCAGACTTTCTCCTTTCAACTGTTCCACGGCCCGTCGTGTTACAGCAGGCCCGTTTATATACCAAACTCTCAATTCCGCAACTCGGGTAAAGAACGTAGAAAACATAGGTTTCCGAAGTTTGTCTCTTGAATGCCAGTTCACATGCTGATCAAGGGTTGTTGACGGTTTGATCGGCGCTCACCTTCAGTGCGGCGGCGTCGCGGCAAGATTGAAGGGCGACGCTGCGTATCGCGGCTGCCTGGGCATAGAAGCGTTGTGCCCCGAGTGCCTCTGATTCCCAGTTGCGCAGAATCGCGGCATCCACTGCGTTTGCGGGTGGAAAGCCGCGCAGCGCGTCCATCGCACGCTGATAACGGGGAATCGCCTCGCGAATCGCGGGCGTCTCGCTTTGCAGATAGGTGTGCAGCTGCAGGGCGGTGTCGCAAGCGCTGAGCAGGGCGAGAATGGCCGGCTCGTATGCTTGATTGGCTCCGGCTTGCATGCTGACCAGCATGGCGCGTTGCTGGAGCAACGGCGTGGGGTCTGTCTCGCGGTCGAGAACACCGATGTAATCGGCCAATCCAACGCTATTGTTGTCGCCATAAACCAGCGCATCGAACGTCGACGAGATCTCGGATGCCGGCGGGGTGGATTGCGTTTGCGTGCGGGCTGCGACCGCCAGCACCGCGCAGACCAGAACCAAATGCACTGTTTTCACGTCCTTACAACTCCTGACAAACTATCGACTCAACACCGGCAAGTGCAACTCAACCGGTGTCGAGGAGGCTAGTTTGCCGGCAGGAGCGCGATGCCGAGAATGGCGACGGAGACACCGTCGCTGTCCGCATGTAGTTGCAGGCGGATGCTATCGAGCCGGCGATTGGGGTCAAGAGCAAGGAGGCGTGCTCCCATGGAGACACGGCTCTTGTTGCTGGCCGTAAGCGGAATCACGGCCAAGTTCTTGTCGCCCGACTCAGGTTGGTATTGCCAATCCCAAATCCGGAAATTGAACACGCTGGGTTCCAAGCCCTCGTTGTAAAGCCCGGTGATCTCGAAATCGGTGCTCTGGTGGGCGCCGGCAAACAGGATTGCCATGTGGCTGTACTTGCCGCTCTTGCCGCGCAGGGGAATGTTGACATTGCGGCGTCCAGACGAGTTGAACATGAGAATGGAATCATTGCCTTGGCCAACCTTGATCTGCAAAGGAACACGTTGATCGCCCAAGCGGACGATGAGATTGCCATCATCGGGCAAACCGTGTCGTGCCACTCCATTCTTGCGGAGATAGGCGCTGCTGACAAACATGACTTCCTCGTCAAAACCTTGAGGCGCCTCACCGTCGGCGGTTTGGATCAAGCGTGCCCGGGAAGTACGGCCAAGATCAACTTGGACAAAGGGGGCAATGGGCGCGTCTTTCGGCAGGCTGCGCTGGAGCCGGTCAATCTCAACCTGGCGTTGCCGGGCGAGTTCGGTGTCCTTGTGATTTTGCACGAAATGGGTGAGTTCGCGGATCACAGCCTCAGGATCCTTGCTGTTCATTGCCGACTCGACCTGTGCCCAGGCGAAGGCCGCTTTGTCCTCCAGAGCTTGGTTGGCCGCGCGCAGCGCCGCTTCCTGTTCGAGGCGCCGCTCCAAGTCGGCCAAGCGCGTGAGGAATGGTTCGACACTCCCTTGGCGTTTGGGGTCGCGCTGCACAGCGCCCTGCAATTCGCGGCGGGCAGTGTCCAAGGGAGTCAGGCGGTTGACGGCAAAGTGGCCGAGCAGAACAGCAAACCCGTATTGTTCGGTGGCATCGCTGGGATCGTGTGCCAAGGCATAAAACCGCAGGGCGCTGGTCGGCGGCAGGCTATCCCAAGCAACGGGTGTGCTGATGACCCCATGAGCCAACACACGGCCGAGGGTGAGACGGTCCGCATCCAACGTGATGACTTGTCCCTCGACATCGCCGGTCTTGGTGAGGAGCGTCATGTTGGGGCCGGGTTTCGTTTTGGCTCGCGTGGCGATGGAGGCGCGCAGCGCGATCAGTGCATCGATTTCATCGCGTTGAAGTGCTTGGATCTGGGGCTGTAGCTCTGGCTCGGCCTTCTGTGCCGCGGCACGCAGCTCTGCTTGCGCCTTTTCCCATTGCAGCGTGATGACCAGTTTGCTGGCGGACTCACGCAACTCGGCCAGGCGAGCTTGCCGGCGTTGTTCCAAGGCCGCACGTTCCGCCTCCAAGGCGGCCTGATGACGGTTCTGGGCCTGCCGGATGGAGGTCAGTTCTTCCTGGGCAAGGGCCACGCACTTGGGGAAATCACTCAGCGACTGAATCGCTTGTTCGCAGACTGTCTGAGCTTCGACGAACTTCTTCTCCTTCAACAGTGTATTGGCATGTGTCTCGTAGCCGCGCCACGTTTCCATGGCCAGCCCGCGGATGATGTCGCGTTGTTCCTCAATGAAAGCATTGGCCTTGGTCGAGATGTGCAATGGCTGGAGAGGCCATTCCCGGTAAGCGGCCAACGCTGCCCCGAGCTTGCCTTCTTTGACCAGGACGTCGGCTTGGGACTGCATGGAAACGGCTGTTTGGTGGGCGAACGCCTCGTCCTCGGCGCTGACGGTGATCGTTGGCGGCGTCCGAATCACTTTCTGGGTCACAATCCTGGTCGTACCGGCGGAGTTGCCGGCCTGTGTCGGCCGTGAGGGGCGTGACGGGGTGTTTTTCTCGGCGGCCACTTTCCAGAGATAAAAGCCCAGCGCACTGATCATCAGCGCGATGACAAAGGCCACGACGAACCTGGGACGCGCTGGCGGGTTCTTGCGCGCGGGCGTTGCCTGTTGGCCGTTGATATACTGGTCCAAGTCGCTGACCAACTCCTCGTAGCTCTGATACCGGTCAGCGGGTCTCTTCTCCAGACAGCGGCTGATGATTCGACTGAGCTCGGGTGTGACCTTGAGGTTGAACTTCGTGACGGGCGGCGGCGTATCGCGCAGTTGCTGCCGCATGACGGCTTCATTGTCGTTGCCGATGAACGGCGGCCGGCCGGCAAGCAGGTGATACAGCGTGGCGCCCAGCGCATAAATATCGCTGCGGTGGTCAGTGGGTTTGCCCTCGATGGTCTCGGGGCTGGCATATTCAGGGGTGCCGAAATCGTTGGTCTGCTTGGCGGTTGTGCGTCTTGCCAAGCCGAAGTCGGTGACCTTCAGCACGCCCGCGAAGGTGACGACGAGATTGGCGGGTTTGACGTCGCCGTGAACGATCCCGCGGCGATGCGCGTGCTGCAATCCGAGCGCCGCTTGCCGGATGAGTTGGACAGCCTCGGCAATGTTGAGCTGGGTGACTTCCCGCTGCAGGGCATCGAGGTTGTCGCCTTCCACCAACTCCATGGCGAAGTACAACAACCCGCGATCCTGGCCCACATTGTAGACGTGCACGACGTTCGGGTGGCTGAGGGTCGCGGCCGCCCGGGCCTCGTGAATGAACTGCGTCGCAATCTGCTCATCCGCGGCCACCTCCGGTGACAACACCTTGACGGCGACATGTCTTTCAAGGGGGGCATCGTAGGCACGGAACACCAAGCCCATTCCGCCCACTGCCAGCAGTTCTTCGAGCTGGTAGTGGTCGAGCTTTTCTCCGACCTGCGGTATGGCTTGCGTTGACACGATGGGCGAAATTACCGACTTCTGGCGCCTGCAACAAGCATCTTAGATGCCGGCGAGGTTACAAAGTTCCCTTCAACAACCTTCTTTCACGAGTTTCTAACACCCCCGCCGGGAAACAGTCACGTGCAATCTGGACTTCAGCGTGCAGCGGTCTTCAAAAGCTCCATCCGCAAGGTTTCCCGCGCAAATTGCCGCCGTTGATGCAACAACAGGCGGTCGGGCACCCAGAGCGAAAACGGCGCGCCAAACGTCACATTCATCTCTCCGCGGCGCAGCCAGTTGCGCCAAGCATACGGCACGCGGGTGTCGCGGACGACCACCGGCAGGATCGGCACCCGGCCCAGCAACGCAATCATGCCGGCTCCCGGCCGAAACGTCGGTTGCCCGCCCAGTACCGAGTTGGCACCCGAACGGATGCCGCCTTCCGGGAAAATACCGACACAATGTCCGGCGCGGAGTCGTCGCACGGCTTCCCGGACAGCTCGGGCATCCGCTTGGGCGCGGTTGACTGGGAATGCCCCAAGTGAACGCACAACGGCAGCACTGATGGGATTGCGGAACAACTCCGCCATGGCCATGAAATCGACCGGCCGCGGCGTCAACGCGCCGATGATTGGCGGATCCACGAAACTGATGTGGTTGGCTACAATCAGCAGCCCACCGGTCCTAGGCACCTGCTCCGCGCCGTGAACAGTGGTCCGAAAGACGCCGCAAAACAGAACCCGCGCCA
>JBFZFE010000163.1:0-5483 GCA_041306525.1 Verrucomicrobiota bacterium
CACCCAAAGCAGTTTCGATCCGGCTGCGCGCTTTCGGTTCATCCAGTTGATGCCGAAACTCCGCGCCGCCGGCTGGGAAGTCGTCCATCGCCCGAACCGTCCCGACCGGCAATGGCAGAGCCGCTTGCCGGGGCGTTGGTTCCGCGCGTTGCATTACCGGCTTGGCCGGGCTTGGATGCGACACAACCGCCGCCGCGACCTTGCCGATGCCGGTGCGTTCGACGTCGTCTTCACCAACCGCGACCTTGCCGGCCCGGGCCTGGCTTGCGAACGGCGCCTGTTCGCCCGCAACCCGCGCGTCGTGTACGACTTCGATGACGCGTTGTTTGTCGGTCCCAATCAAGCCGCCGTCGCCTGGATGTGTCGCCATGCGGCTTGGATCACGCCCGGCAACGAGTACCTGGCCTGGTTTGCCCGCCAACACAATGAACACGTCACCGTGGTGCCGACGATCATTGACACCGATACGTATGCGCCGCGCGATTATGCGTCGCCCGCGTCGGCTGACGACGTGCGCATCGGCTGGAGTGGCTCCGACCAGTCCATCGGCACGACGCTCAAGCCGCGGCTGGCCATGCTTGCGGTACTCCAACGCCGGCGGCCGTTCGAGCTCGTCATCATCACCAACACCCGCCCGGCCATCGACGTGCCCGGCTTGCGCTGGAGTTTTGTTCCCTGGCGCGCGGCGGAGGAAGCGAAGCTCGGGGAGAAGTTCGACATCGGGATCATGCCGTTGCAGGACGATGAGTTTCAGAAAGGCAAATGCGGCCTGAAGCTGCTCCAGTACATGGCGGCGGGTCTGGCCACGATCGCTTCACCGGTCGGGGTCAACGACACGATCATCGAGCACGGCCTGACCGGCTTCAAGGCCCGCACCGATGCTGACTGGTGCGCCGCCATCGAGCTTCTGCTCCGTGAACCAAGCCTGCGCGCGGAGATGGGGCGCGCCGGTCGGGAGCGTTGCGTGGCGCACTACTCGGTTCATCATTGGCTGCCGGTGCTTCTCGACATCTTCGAGCAGGTCGCCGCCTCAACCAGCCAGCACCACGGCCAGAAAATGATGCGCGCCGCATGAACACCGTCACCGACAAACCGCTGACCATGCTTCGCGGCTGGCGCACCGGCAGCTACGGCGCGGGTGCGCTCACCGACTGCAACCTGGTCATCCCCACTTACCGGCGTCCGCACACCGTGAAGAAGTTGCTGGCCCATCTCGTCAGCTTGCCGGACCGGCCTGCGGAAGTGGTCGTCGTGGACGGTTCACCCGATGACGCCACCCAGGAACTGTTGAGTCGCTGGGCGCCGGGCACGGCTCTGCCGTTTGTGTTGCTGTATGTTCGCAGTCCCGCCGGGCTGACCCGGCAACGCAACGTGGGCATCGACGCCAGTGCCGGTGAGTTTGTGTTCTTTCTGGATGACGATTGTTTTCCGCAGCCCGGTTACTTCCGCGCCATCCGCCAGGTGTTCATCCGCGACCTGGCGGGCAAAGTTGGCGCCGTCGCCGGTTCGCTGGTCAACGAGATGAACAAGCCGCTCTCGTTGCGCTGGCGTGCCCGGCTGGCGCTCTGGCTGGCGCCGCGCCACGGTGAACCGGGCCGGTTTTATCCAACGGCCACATCCGTGCCGCGCGCCCTCGCCACGCCCTTTACCGGCACGCGGGTCACCGACACCTTGCCGGGCGCGGCCTTTGCCGTGCGGCGCAATGCGCTGCAGCAGCAGCGCTTCTCGTTGTTCTTCGACGGCTACAGCCAGGGCGAGGACCTGGAAATGTCGTTGCGTCTGCGTCGCGACTGGCAGTTGCTGTGGTGCGGCGATGCGCATGCGATTCACGATCAGGAGCCGGCGGGGCGACCGGCTGGTGGAGCGAAGGGGCGCATGGAAATCCGCAACCGGTACTTCATCTGGGAGCGTTACTCGCGAACCAGCCGGGCGCGGCTCTGGGCTGATTTCGCCTTCATCTTCGGCTGCGATCTCCTGAGCGGTTGCGGCGCGCACGCGCTGGGGGTTGCCCGCGGCGCGCTGGAATGTCTGGGCAACCCGCCGCGCTACACCGAGCCGCCCGCGCGCCGCGAATACCAATTCGAATGGCGCCAACCATGAATGCCGCCCTCACCCTCGCCCGCATCCCGACAGTGACGCGCCCGCGGCCGGTCCACGCGTTGCCGCGCGTGATCTGGCTGGTGTTGCTCTGCGCCGTGCCGACGACCGGCCTGCTGGCGCTGGGCCACGCGACCTTGGCGGCGAGTGTGTTCTGGGGTCTGTTCGCGTTGCTCGCTGTCGTGCTGGTGCTGGCAGGAAAGCCGGAGACGCTGCTGGCGTTCGCGCTCGGGGTCATCCCGTTCATGAATCTGCTGCGCGGGATGAGTTTTGCGTTCTACAACATCACGATCATCGTGCTCGCGCTGGTGATTGGGTTTCACGCCGTGCTCGCCCGTGATGACATCGGCCAAGTGTGGCGACGAAGTCGGCCGTTGCGTTGGCTCGCGTTGCTGGTGGCCGGCTACTATGTCGCGAGCCTGTTCAACACGCGCGACTACTCCCGCAACCTGCGCATGTTCGAACTGCTGTTGGTCGTGGTGGGCGTGCTGCTGGTTGGCCGCAACCGGGCGCTGTTGGCCAGCGCGTTGCGCGGGCTCATCATTGCCGCGTGCGCCGTGGGCGTGGGTTTGCTGCCGCACAATGAAGGCATCGGGCGATTGGGCATCGCGGCGATGGACGGTCAGATGCTGGGCAACCCGGTCCAGCTCGGGATGGCCCTGGCGTTGGGCTTGCTCGTGTTGAGCGTGGATCGCGCATGGTGGGTGGCGCTGGTGTCGAGCCGCTGCTGGCGCTGGGCGTTGCTGGTGCCGACCGCGGGACTGTTGTTGCTGACCACGTCGCGTGCCGCGTGGCTGGTCGCGGTGACCGGCATGATGGTGGCCCTGCTGTTTGGCCGACGCCAGCGCGCACGCCTGTTGCTGGTTGCCGGCTTGGCGGGGATGGTCGGCTTGGCGGCGTGGTTCAGCCCGGTGGGCCCGATGTTGCAGGCGGGCGTGGAGCGCACCTTCAACACCGACCGCTCCTTGCGGCAACGCACCAGTGGCCGGTCGGATCAGTGGCAGGTCGCGTACAAGGCGGTGAACGCGTCGACGCCGCGCGCGCTGTTGGGGTACGGACCGGGACGCGGTCCCGAGGTGTACGCGCGTTACTCCGAGGAGGTGGAAGGCGTCCGCTATGGCGTGGGCCGGCAAGCCGCGCTGCACTCCTTGTTCATGCAGGTCATCGTCGAGGCCGGGTTGATCGGGCTGCTGGTCTTGGTGGTCTGGCTGACGGCAACAGGCGTGATGCTGTTGCGATGGACGCTGACCGACGGACGCGTGTTGCCGATGATCTGTTTCGTTGCCTATCTGCTGGTGATCTTCACCGTCTCCGGCAACGACACCATTTCGGGCGCGGCGCTCGGGCTGGGGTTGTTGCCGACGACGCAGAAGCGGCGACCGCGGGAGGGCAGATGAAAACCACCATTCTGCCGCTGACGCGCGCGGCGCTGGCGCAGCAGCTCGAGGCCTTCCAGCAACTCGACGCGGAGACCAAGGGCGAGCGCTGGGGCGCCGAACATTTCCTGCAGGAGCTGCCGGGCAAATGGGAATGTTCCCGGGTCGCGTTCGACGCGGAAGGCCGCCTGGCCGGGTTCGCCATTGCGTCGCTCAAGAAGGAGGCGTTGCACCTGCACCGGCTGGTGGTGGGGCCGTCGCATCGGCGCAACGGATTGGGCACGCGGTTGCTCCTGGCAATGGCGCATTGCGCGCAGCATCACGCGCTCCCGACCGTCACGCTCAAGCTGGACCGCGCCAACACCGACGCGTGGCGCCTGTACGAGCGGCTCGGTTTCACCGCCCAACCCAGCGCCACCACCAACCTGGAATGCGCGGTGCCGGCGGCGCATCTCATGCAAACAGCCAGCGGCGCAACGCTCGCCACACTTCGAGGAGGTCGCTCATGAACGGCAAGACGTTTTCCATCCGCAACAAAACCGTGCTCGCCATCGCGCCGCACATCGATGACGTCGAACTCGGCGTCGGCGCGACCATTCATAATCTCGTCCGCGAGAACAACGTCTTCTACGTTGGGTTGTCGCTGCCGCCGCTGGTCGAGCGCGCCGTGTTCATGCCGGAGTTCGAGGACAGCGTGAAACACCTCGGCATCCAGCGCGACCAGATCATCCTGCGCGATTACGATCCGCGGAACCTGTTCGACGCGCGCAGCGAGATCTTGCAGCTGTTCTACGATCTGAACCAGAAACTGAAACCCAACCTCGTCTTCCTCCCCAACAGCAAGGATATCCACCAGTCGCATGAGGTCGTGTTTGCCGAGGGTCGGCGCGCGTTCAAGTACGGGACCATCCTCGGCTACGAACTGCCGTGGAACAGCATGGCGTTCTCGATGGACGTGTTCATCACCGTCGCGCGCGAGGACGTGGACGCGAAGGTCGCGGCGATGCACGCCTACAAGACGCAGAAGCACCGCATGTTTTTCGCCAACAACATCGTCCACGACCTCGCCCATGTCCGCGGTAAACAGATCGGCCACGAGTATGCCGAATGTTTCGAGATGATCCGCATGATCGTGTGACTCCCATGAAAATTGTCACCATCCACCAGCCGCACTTCTTGCCCTGGCTCGGCTATTTCAACAAGGCGTTGCACTGCGACACCTTCATCTGGCTGCACTCGGTGCAGTACCGGAAGAACTACTTCCAGAATCGTTGCCTCATCAAGAACATCAATGAGCAGCCGCTCTGGCTGACCTTGCCGGTCCATGCCGGTCACGACACGCCAATTGACCAGGTCGGCATCGCCGATCCGAAGTGGCGCGACCGGGTGCGCAAGACGGTGGAAATGTGTTACGGCCGCGCGCCCCATTTCGCGGAATGCTGGCCGGCATTGCTCGCTGCGTTCTCAGCCGATGGCGCCGGACTCGACAGCGTGAACTACCACAGCTTCCGCGCGCTGCTGCGGTTGCTGGGGGAGCCGGCGCTGGATGTTGTCCGCGTCGGCGACCTGGACATCACGACCGAGGAACCGACCGAGCGGCTTGTCGAATGTTGCCGGGCGGTCGGTGCCACGCACTACATCGCGGGCAAGGGCGGCCACAACTACCTCGATGTGGACGCCTTCGAGAAGGCCGGTATCGCGGTGATCTGGCAACGGTTTGATCCCGCCACGATTCACTACCAGCAACGAGGCAACACGTTCCTTCCCGGGTTGTCCATCATCGATTGCCTTTTCAACGAAGGCCCCGCGCGCACGCGCGAGATTGCGAGATCCGCATGGCAACCAACGCTTCCTTGAAGATCACCGAACAAGCGTCTTCGGTCGCACCGCGATTCGACTTGCGGCTCGGCGTGCTCTCGCAGGTGCCGCATTGGATCGGGCGCGACGCCACGCCGTGGGCCTATGAGCCGTATGTCCGCGAGATGCGGCTCTGGGCGGACCTGTTCACCG
>JBFZFE010000164.1:0-4292 GCA_041306525.1 Verrucomicrobiota bacterium
AGTCGATGGCGTCGCGCAACAGTTTGGCGCGGAACTTCGGGTGCGCCACGGTGATGAGCGCCAGCGCGCGTTCCTTGATGCTCTTGCCGTGCAGATACGCCACGCCGTACTCGGTGACGACGTAATGCACGCTGGCCCGGGTGCTGACCACACCGGCACCTTCGGTCAGGTGGCAAACGATGCGGGAGATGTTGCCGTCGTCGGCCGTCGAGGGCAACGCGATGATCGCGCGGCCACCGGCCGAACGACCCGCACCGAGGTTGAAGTCCACCTGGCCGCCGACGCCCGAGAAGAAGCGTTTGCCAATGGAATCGGCGCACACCTGGCCGGTGAGGTCGATTTCCAGCGCGGTGTTGATCGCCACCATCTTCGGCTGCTGGCTGATGAGGAGGGCGTCGTTGACGTACTCGGTCGGGTGAAACGCAAACAGCGGGTTGTTGTCGATGCAATCGTAGAGCCGCTTCGAGCCAAGGGCGAAGCTGGCCACGATCTTGCCGGCATCCACCTTCTTGCGCGAGCCGGTGACGGCGCCCGCTTCGATCAGATCGACAATGCCGTCGGTCAACAACTCGGTGTGAATGCCGAGGTTCTTCTTGTCGCGCAGCTTCGGCGCCAACGCCTGCGGAATGCCGCCGATGCCGAATTCGAGCGTCGAGCCGTCCTCGACCAAGCCGGCAATATGCTCGGCAATCTGACCGGCTTCGGGAGTTTCCTCGGCAAAGGAGACTTCGGGAATCGGCGTGTTGACCGGCACGAGCACGTCGATGTCATAGACGTGAATCAGCGAGTTGCCCTTCGTGCGCGGCATGTTCGGGTTGACCTCGGCGATGACCAGCGAAGCGTTTTCGGCGGCGCTCTTGACGATGTCCACTGACACGCCGAGCGAGCACATGCCGTGTTCGTCGGGCGGGGTGACCTGGATCAACGCCGCATCAATCGGGAGCGAGCCCGAGTTGAACAGACGCGGAATATCCGAGAGATAGATCGGCGTGTAATCGCCCAGACCCGCTTGGATGGCGTCGCGGACGTTCTTGCCGATGAACAGGCTGTTGACGCGGAAGAACTGCGCCATCTCGGGCGTCGCGTAAGGCGCGTCGCCAAAGGTGAGCATGTGGATGATCTCCGTGTCCGACAGTTCCTTCGCGCGGGCGGTGAGCGCCTTGACGAGGGAACGCGGCTCGGCACAGCCGGTGCCGATGAACACGCGCTGGCCGGGACGCAGTTTGCGCGCCGCTTCCTCAGCGGTGGCGATCATGCTGGCGTATTTGTTCTGCCATTCGATGTCGAAGGAGGGTTTCTTAGTGTCCATGGCTCTCCGAGGAGTTGTCGCCAGCGATTCCACTCAGGGTGATGCGGGCATCGGCCACATAGGCCTCGCGCCCGACTTCGCCGACGATAAAGGGGTTGATGTCGAGTTCGGCAATTTGCGGGTAATCCGTGACGAGCTGGCTGATGCGTTGCAGCGCAACGGCGATGGCTTCCATGTCCACCGGGGCCTGACCGCGGGCCCCTTGCAGCAGCGCGTAGGAACGCGTGTTCTTCAACATCTGCATCGCTTCCTCCGCCGTGATCGGCGCGAGATAGAACGTCACGTCCTTCATGACTTCGACGAAGATGCCACCCAAGCCAAACATCAGCATCGGGCCGAACTGCGGGTCGCGCGTCATGCCGAGAATGACTTCCCGGCCGCGGTTGCCCATCTTTTCCAGATAACCGCCGCGAATCCGGGCATTCGGCGCCCGACGCTGCACGCGCAGCATCATCAGATCAAACGCATCGCGCACCTGCTCGGCGTTGGCGAGATTGACCCGCACGCCGCCGAAGTCGGACTTGTGGATGATATCCGGTGAGGAAATCTTCAACACCACCGGGTACCCCATCCGTTCCGCCATCTCGACTGCCTGCGCCGCATTCTCCGCCAGCCCGCCCGGCAGGATGTTGAAGTCGTAGGCGCGCAGGATCTCCTTCGCTTCGACTTCGGCCACCTGCTTGATGTTCATGCGCGCATGCCACGAAATCACGCGTTCCACGCGACGCCGATTGACCGGGAAACGGGTTACCATCCGCGGCGGCCGCTGCTTCCAGGCCCGGTAATCGCACAACGCCCGCAACGCCTTCACCGCCCGCTCGGGCGAGGGATAGTTCGGGATGTTCAACTCCATCAACCGCGCGTGCGCCTGCACCATTTCCTGGCCGCCGAGAAACGCCGCGACGACCGGCTTCTTGCCGTGATGCGCCTTCGCCAGCTTCTCCGCCAGCACGAGCGGCTGGGTCATGTTCTGCGGTGTGACAACCACGATGATCGCGTCCACGTTCGGGTCGTCCTGCAAGATCTCGAACGCCTTCGCGTAACGCTCCGGGTCCGCATCGCCAATCACATCGACCGGATTCCCCACCGCCGCGGTGACCGGCAGACCGACGCGCAGTTTGTCCTGCGTTTCCTGTGTCGGCGTGATCATCTTCAAGCCGGCAAGCTCTGCCGCGTCGCTGGCCATGATACCGGGGCCGCCGGCGTTGGTGATGATCGCCACGCGATCCCCGACCGGCAAGGGCTGCATCGCAAACGCAATCGCGTAATCGAACAAGGCCTCGAAGTTCTCGGCGCGAATCACGCCCGAGCGCTTGAACGCCGCGCCGTAGGCCATGTCCGCCCCGGCCAGACTGCCGGTATGCGACGAGGCCGCCTTGGCACCGGCTTGAGTGACGCCAACTTTCAGGATGACGACCGGCTTGATGTTGGCCGCGGCTTCGGCGACGCGGAGGAATTCATCGCCTTCGGTGATGCTTTCGAGATAACCGGCAATGACGGCGGTCTGTTTGTCCTCAGCGAGCGCTTGGAGCAAATCGACTTCGTTCAAATCGGCCTTGTTGCCGAAGCTGACGACCTTCGCGAGGCCCATCTTCCGATGCAACGCCCAGTCCAGAATCGCCACGCAGAGCGCGCCGGATTGCGAGATGACCGAGATCTTGCCGGAGGGCGGCATTTGCGGGGCAAACGTCGCGTTCATCTTGTTGTCGGTATTGATCAACCCGATGCAGTTCGGGCCGATCAAACGCACGCCCGCCGCCCGACAGGTCTCGGCGATTTCCTTTT
Source organism: Verrucomicrobiota bacterium (assembly GCA_041306525.1). GTDB lineage: Bacteria > Verrucomicrobiota > Verrucomicrobiia > Palsa-1439 > Palsa-1439 > JBFZFE01. The sequence goes on from JBFZFE010000164.1 coordinate 3,095, forward strand.
CCAGCGCCGCGCCCTCGGGACCAACTTCCTTGAACCCGGCGGTGATGATGACGATGCCCTTGGCGCCGGCGTCAATGCAGTTTTGCACCGCGCCGGGGACGAACTTCGTTGGCACCACGATCACGCCCAGGTCAACCTTGCCGGGATAACTGGCCAAGTCGGTATAGGCTTTGAGCCCACGCACTTCGCCGCCCTTGGGATTGACCGGCACGATCGTGCCCGTGTACCCACCATTTTGCAGGTTGGCGACAACTTCATGACCCACCTTGCCGGGCTCGCGCGACGCGCCGATGACCGCCACGGTCGATGGATAAAACAAAGGTTCAAGCATCTCGGTATCTCCTCCAGTTAAACGGGATTCGCGTTATACGGGAGAACCCCCGGCAGGTCAAGGAAGCCCTCCCTTCAAACCTGCCAAGCCATGCCAAACCCGCGCCGAGGCTCCCGGAAACCGACTCCGGGACCTCAGGGCTTGGCGGCTTTTTTGTGCCCGAACAACGTGTAATCCAAGGAGTACTTGCCGGGGCCTGCGAGGATCAGCAGGAGCGCGACGCAGAGAAAGACCAGCGCCAGCTCATAGGAAGGGCCTTTTGCGACAAACGGGTCGCCGCGGATGATCGCGTGGAAGTGGACTGCCACCGCCATCGTGCAGAGGATGCCAAACGAGGCCAGCGGAGTCAGCAGCCCGAGGATCCAGGCGGCGCCGCCGCCGAATTCCGAGATGGCGGCGAGGGCCTGCAACCAGCCGGGAACGCCGGCATCAGCCGGCATCCAACCGGTCGGGTTCTGGATCTTGGGCCAGCCGTGCAGCATGAACGCCGCGCCCACCACGATGCGCAGCACGAGCAGTCCCATGCCGGTGCGTCCGCCGATGAACTCATTGAATAGCAGTTTCTTCATTCGCGCTCCTCTGGTTGCGGGCGGAACGTTGCACCGAAACCGTGCGCGGTCAACGAGCGGAGAGCACGTCTTGAATTGGGCACGCCTTACCGGGCCACCCAAAGCATCCGCAATCCCAGGGTGACCATCACGACGGCAAAGATGCGGGTGAGCGCGAGGTTGGAGAGCGCGCGCAATCCGTCAGCGGCAAACCACGCGACCAACGCCGCGCTCAGGGCGGTCGGGATCGCGATTTTCCAGTCCACAAAGCCGTTGCTCACGTTCTTGAACGACGCGACCAGCGCGGTCAGGATGATGG
>JBFZFE010000165.1:0-3939 GCA_041306525.1 Verrucomicrobiota bacterium
TGGAGTACCCGCGGAAGATAAACGCGGAAGGTGGAGCCTTGCCCGAGCGCACTTTCGACGAGGATGTGCCCCCCGCTTTGCTTGACGATGCCATAGCTGGTGGCCAGACCCAAGCCCGTGCCGCTGTTCTGGTTCTTAGTGGTGAAAAAGGGCTCGAAAAGGTGCTGCTGGATTTCCAGCGTCATGCCAACCCCGGTATCGCTGACCGCCAGGAGGACATAATCACCGGGGGTAAGTTCATCATGTTCCATGTTGGCGGCCGGTTCGATGGTGACATTGGCCGTGGCGACAGTCAGGACACCGCCGGCAGGCATCGCGTCGCGGGCATTGATGGTCAGGTTGAGGATGACCTGTTCAATCTGGCTGGGGTCAGCCTTGACGCGGCCCAGAACGGGGGACAGTTGCTGGCATAACTCGATGTTCTCAGGAACGAGGCGGCGCAACATCTTTTCCATGTCCACGAAGACCTGATTGAGGTTGAGCACGCGTGGCTGGAGGACTTGTTTGCGGCTGAAGGCAAGGAGTTGCCGGGTCAGCTTGGCCGCCCGGTAGGCAGCTTTCTCGATCTCACTGGCGTTGCGACGAAGCGGACTGTCCTCGCGCAACTGGCGCAGGATCAGTTCGCTGTAGCCCATGATCGCCGTGAGCATGTTGTTGAAGTCATGCGCGACGCCACCGGCAAGGCGGCCGACAGCTTCCATTTTCTGGGCTTGAAGGAACTGTTCCTGGAGACGCAGATTCTCGGTGACGTCTTCCTTGATCGCGATGAAGTGGGCGACAACACCTTCGGCATCGCGAACGGGCGTGATGATCATGCGCTCCGAATACAGGCTCCCGTCTTTGCGCCGGTTGATCAGGTCGCCCCGCCAAACATGGCCGGCACTGATTGTCCGCCACATCTCCGTGTAGAAACGGGCGTCATGCTTGCCGGACTTGAGGATACTGGCGGTCTGGCCGATGACCTCGGCCGCACCGTAGCCGGTCAGTTGGACAAAGGCGGAGTTGACCCAGATGATTTGGCCTTGGCGGTCGGAGATGACGATGGCATTGGCGGCAGCCTCGAGCGCCGCGCTCTGGAGACGAAGTTGCGCCTCAGCTTCACGATGCTCGGTGACGTCGCCAGTATAGCCTTCCAGCGCGAGCAACTTGCCGTCCGCATCAAAGACGCCGCGACCGGTTTCCCACACAGAGCGCTCTGCGCCGGTCACGGTGCGGAGTCGATAGAAAAGCTGGAAAGGCGTGCGGGCCTGGAGGGCGGACTGGATCTCGACCCAGACGCGACCGCGATCATCGGGGTGAATCAACTGGCCATAACTGACCTTCTGGTTGGCGATCAAGTCCTCAGCCCGGCAGCCGGTCAACAACTGGCAACCTTCACTGACAAAGTCCATGGACCAGTTCTGGTCATTGCGGCAACGGTAGACCATGCCGGGCAGATTGCTCATCAAGGTGGCCAGTTGACGCTGGCTTTCGGAGAGTTCGCGATGCGATTTGTCCAGCGCGGTCAACATCCGGTTGATGGCCACCGTCAGGCCGGCAAGCTCGTCATCACGTTTGGATTCCGGCAGGCGCGCGCTGAAATTGCCACTGGCCCCGATGGCGCGGACCTCGTTGATGACGCGGCCGAGACGCGCCAGGACAAGTCCTTCCAGCAACCCGATGGCCAGCACGCCAATGACGAGTCCGACCACGAGCAGGGCGGAGACGAGATAGCTGATGGTGATCTGGCCTTGTGTGTGGATGTCGCGCGGCATGTTGACGCGGATGAGAAAGGCCCGTTTGCCGTGGAACTCGCGCAGAACGGTGTAGCCCGCCAGGCGTGAAGAATCCAGCACCTGGATGTGCATCTTGGTACGGCCAACCAACTCGGCACGGGCCGCCACCATGTCGGGGCTCAAATCGCCGGCATCGGCGCGGGCAATCTCGATGGAGAGCTGTGTTTTTCTGGCGAGTTTCTCCATCTCGCTGCGATCCAGATTGCGGCCAAAAACCACGGTGCCGCGAATCGGGCCCTGGCGTTCGCTGGTGATGATGGGCCGGGAGGCAACCATCATGGGGCCCTCCGGCAAGTTGAGGATACCGGTCTTGACGCTGTGCACATCGGCGTGCTGCAGCAACTGGTTCGTGGCGGTCAACTGTGCCATCAAAACCGGCGAGATGGGCACCGGTTGCTTGGCGGAGTAATCGAAACCCTTGGCGTAAACAACACGTCCCGACTTGTGGATAAAAAACACCAGGTCGAGGCGCAAATCGACAAAGGTCGGCTCCGACAGGTTGGCGCGGATGAAGTCCTCGTTCCCATCCTCGATGAACTGGTACGCATCATCCCAGACACCCCAATCGGCCGCCTTGCTGGCGAGACCGGTGGCTTCATCATTGAGGGCGTTGATGACGCGCTGGACGTTCTGGCGCGCATCGCGTTCCTCCAGCCAGGCAAACCCCTCCAGCAGGATGCGCGAGGCAATCGCATACATCCCGACCACCAAGGCGAACAGCGTCAGGCTGATGAGGATCAGGATTTTGCGTCGTAAGCTCAAGCTTGGACCGAAAGTGACGCAGCTCTTGTGCCAGCCAGCACCTGACGGACAGGATCGTGGTTACTCGTCAACGAGCGTGCCAATTTGTTCGCCCAACACAGCGCGTTTGATGTTGCCCCGCTTGAAGAGGTCGAACACGAGGATCGGAATCCGGTTGTCCATGCAGAGGCTGAACGCCGAGGCATCCATCACATTCAGGCGGTTCTTGAGCGCATCCATGTACGCCAAACGGTCGAAACGCTTGGCGGTGGCGACTTTCTTGGGATCAGCGCTGTAAATCCCATCCACCTTCGTCGCCTTCAGCAGGATATCCGCATCGATCTCGCTGGCGCGCAACGCCGCGGCGGTATCCGTCGAGAAGTACGGGTTGCCCGTGCCGGCGGCGAAGATCACGACCCGCCCTTTCTCCAGATGGCGAACCGCACGGCGGCGGATGAATGGTTCCGCCACCGCGCGCATTTCGATGGCTGATTGGACGCGCGTGGGCACCCCCGAACGTTCGAGGGAGTCCTGCAGGGCCAACGCGTTCATGACGGTGGCCAGCATGCCCATGTAATCGGCGGTGGTGCGGTCGAGTCCGCGCTGGCTGCCGGCCATGCCGCGGAAGATGTTCCCGCCGCCAATGACAATGCCCAGCTCGATGCCGAGCGCCTTGACCTCTTTGATCTCACCGGCAATCGCATCGCACGTCTCCGGCGCGATGCCGTGTTCGCGGGTCCCGAGCAGCGATTCGCCGCTCAACTTCAACATCACGCGCTTGTACTTGGGCTTGACCGCGGATGGGCGGGGCATCGCCGTGCTCTCCTGCTTAGGCACTCGCTGTGGTTTCGGGAACTTCCTCGCCGACCTGCCAGCGCATGAAGCGACGCACCACGATATTCTCGCCAAGGGCGGCAATCTTCGCCGTGATGTGATCCTTGATCGTGATGTCCGCATTTTTGACGAATGGCTGCTCAATCAAGCAAACCGTGGAGTAATACTTCTCCAGCTTGCCGGCGATGATCTTGTCCTGGGCCGGGGCGGGCTTGTCCTTGACTTGGGCCCGGTAAATCTCCTTCTCGGCTTCCACCAGCTTGACCGGCACCTCTTCGCGCCTGACGAATTGCGGGTTGGCGGCGGCGATTTGCTGGGCGATGTCCTTGACCAACTCACGGAACCCTTCGTTGCGGGCCACGAAGTCGGTCTCGCAGTTCACTTCGACGAGAACACCGAGCTTGCTGCCGTGGTGGATGTAGCTGGCGATGCAGCCTTCGTTGGCCGCACGCAGCGACTTCTTGCCGGCGACGGCGATGCCCTTCTTGCGAAGGATCTTCTCGGCTTCCTCCATCGAGCCCTTGGCTTCGACGAGGGCGGACTTGCATTCCATCATCCCCGCACCGGTCTTCTCGCGGAGCGTTTTTAC